>JAOUFG010000115.1 GCA_029858345.1 Phycisphaerae bacterium | reverse complement strand
CAGTTCTGGAGTTATGTGATGAGGCACGGATGCACACTATCTTAAGCGAACACCCATTACAAGCGACATAAGCTATTGGCTCCACTAAGGGTTAAAGAACGAAAATGAAATTGGACAGTAAAATTAGGTAATACGTGGACAGATTTGTGTGAAAGTGGATCATGCTGAGTGTCGATGATACCATTGCGGCGGTGAGTACGGCAACTGTTCCCGCCGGAACAGTAGGACGGAGCGTTATCCGTATTTCCGGTCCCGGTACATTTGGGATTCTTCCGAAAATCCTCACACCTTCCACACCAATCCAAAAGAACCGTATCAGCTCTTGTGTTGTTCACGTCGATGATGAATTGGATATTTCCGGCAACCTGTATGCGTTTTTTCAGCCGCATTCCTACACCGGCGAGGACCTGGCGGAACTGCATCTGGATGCGTGCAGTGCTGTCGTTGAAGCCGTTCTGGAAAAGCTGTATCAGCATGTTCGTCCCGCTGCGCCCGGCGAGTTTACTCAGCGGGCATTTCTCAATGGAAAGATGGACCTGACCCAGGCCGAAGCCGTGGCTGAAATTGTGTCCGCCGCCAATACCACCCAACTCGATGCCGCCGAACAGCTTTTGAAGGGGCGGTTCTCTGAAACGATTGCGGCGTTACGGCACCAGATTCTCGAACTGCTGGGATTGCTTGAGGCTGGACTGGATTTTTCTGAAGAACAGATCGAGTTCATTACGCCGGAGCAGGCCCTCGGCAAAATCAAATCGTTTAAAGAAATCGTGTCTGATCTTATCAATGACAGCGTTCGATGTGAACGGTTGATCGACCTGGACTCGGTCGGGCTGGCCGGGCTGCCCAACGCCGGAAAAAGCCGCCTGCTCAATGCCCTGCTTGGACAGGACCGAAGCATTGTCTCATCAACAGAGGCAACCACCCGAGACGTATTAACCGGAATGTTGCGGCTCGATCAGATGGACTGTGTCCTGTTTGATTGCGCTGGCCTGTTGAGTGAACGGCAGCAGAACACACTTGTCAACAAATTGTCTCATGAAGCATCGGTCACCGCATTGGATCAGGCGGCATTGGTGCTGTTCTGCGTGGACGCAGGTAAGCAGGATACCGTCGCGGATGTCCAAATGCGGCAGCAGATTACCGCCGAATCGGTTATTTATGTAATGACAAAAACAGATGCTGTCGCAGCCGGGGATTTACCTCAACGGCGATTGGAATTACAAGAGATGTTTGGCGCCGAGTTTATCCTGACCAGTTCCGCAACAGGCGCGGGACTGGACGAATTAAAAAAGGTCATCCGGGAGTCATTATTACAGCTTCGCCGGGGCGACCGTGAACACCAGGACCGCCTGACAATCAATCAGCGGCACGAACGAAAGCTGAGCGAAGCGATCAAACTGCTGAACGAATCCGCCGAAGAAATCAAAGCCAATTCTGCGGAAATCGCAGCAATGCTGCTGTGGCAGGCCCATGAGCAACTGGGCACACTGGAGACCGAGGATATCAGCGAAACGATTCTTGACAGTATCTTTTCACGGTTTTGTATCGGAAAATAAAACGATGGAAAAACTGACCGAAGAACAGAAAAAACGCATGATCGAGGCCGGACAGGCGGTACTGAATATGTCCCACGGCGTCAAAAACATCCTCCAGGCCGTCCGCTCCGCAGAGGAAATCATGGACATCGCCGTCAACAGGCGTGATATTGACCAGGCCGAACGGACATGGAACATCCTCAAGCAAAATCTTGACCGCATTCAGAAGCTGGTACTCGACACGCTCAAATTCAGCAAAGACGAGCCCCTGAACACCCGCCCCTGCCATCTGAATCGCCTCGTGGGGTCCGTTGTGGAAACGCTTCGGCCGCAGGCCGACCAGCGGCGGATTCGCATCGACGTGCAAACCGACGACCCTCTTGGACAGGTTCCGATGGACCCGGAAAAAATGCGGGATGTTGTGATGAATTTACTGACCAACGCCATCGAAGCGGTTGACCCGGAAACCGGCCATGTACACATCCAGACAAAACTGGATCAACACAGCAAGCAAGCGATTTTATGCATCCGTGATAACGGCCACGGAATTGAGGACACCGGCATCATCTTTGAACCGTTTCGGTCCACCAAAGACAACGTCGGGGCGGGATTAGGCCTGGCCATTGCCCAACACGTCATACAGAAACACGGTGGCACCATCGAGGCGCAATCCCTGCCCGGTGAAGGGGCGGTGTTTACGGTTTGTATCCCTGTCAATGCTGAAGAAATGGCTTAATCCAAGTGCACGACGCCTTGTTTACGGTCGGCTTTGAGAGCGGCGATCTTGATCATGTCGTATAACTTTTTGGGACCGGCAACCTTTTCAAAATCAAAAAACGGGTCGGTTTCGTCTTTCGTCACCAGCGTCACCGTGCCCACGCCGGTCAGACAGTCCAGCAAGCTGCGATGCATCCTGATATCGGTTACGCGGAACATATCCATATTGTCGATCTTGCGGCTGAAGATGCCGCGGGCGTATTCAATACGATCCGGGCTGACCTCGTAATGGATGCTCTTGAGCTGAGCGATTCGCAGAATCACAATCAGCACGGTCAGCAACGCCGCAGCAATGCCGACATAGTCCGAATAGCGGTCGATCTGCTGGACGACCCTGTCATCCAGAACTTTGGGGGTCAGCTTCTGAGCCAGATCGCCGATGGAGTAGGACCACAAAAACCATGCCACCACCAGAAACATCGCCGCGGTGATAAAAAATCCCATCAGCCCCCACAGTGACGGCGTTACTGTTAATAAGCCAAAATCGTCGTCGTCTTTCTTTTTGGCGCCCCGGTCAGCTGCGGCACTGCTTCGCTGAGGCCCCCGTCGGGCATGATGCGAAACCGGCAAGCCGTCGTTGTCTTCCAGAAATTCTTTGCAAAAGCGGCATTTGACGGCATTGGCGAGAATCAGCTCCCCGCAAAGCGGACATCGTTTGGTTTGCTCGTAGGCCATCAATCCCTTATCAAACTGTGTTTTCATCCTTTAAGTACCGATAAGATATGCCATATATATCGGCTAAACAGCGAAATTTGCTTAACACAATCGCCGGGGTTGCCTCTTCACAAATGCATGGTGTCCTGCTATAGTACTCTTTTGAATCAGAACTTAAAAAGATACTATCCAGGAAATTGAATGTCGCTACCCATTGTTGCCATTATAGGCCGCCCGAATGTGGGCAAAAGCTCGCTTTTGAACTCTCTGTCCGGTCAGATGATCAGTATCGTCGATCCGACCGCCGGAGTGACGCGCGACCGCGTCTCGACCATTATCAGCCAGGACGACCGCTACTTTGAACTGGTCGATACCGGCGGCTACGGCATTGTCGACAGCGACGCACTTGAATCACATGTCGAAAACCAGATTTTTCAGGCCATCGGCAGTGCCGACGTCGTCATTTTCATGGTGGATATCCGCGAAGGCATCATGGCACTGGACACCCGCATCGCCCAGCTCATCCGCAAACACGACCTGAAAATCATTCTCGTCGCCAACAAGGCCGACAGCCCGAAACAGATTCCGCAGGCGGGTGAATTCGTTAAGCTCGGCTTTGGCGAGCCGATCTGTATCTCGGCCAAAAGTTTGGTCAACCGGGCCGAGTTGATGGACCGCATCTGTGAGGAACTGGATCATCTGCCCAAGGAAAAACCGGCCAGCGCCGTGATGAAAGTGGCCATCGTCGGCAAACGCAACGCCGGCAAAAGCACCTTTATCAATTCCGTCGTCGGCGACGAGCGTGTGATTACCAGCGAAATCCCCGGCACCACGCGCGATGCGGTGGATGTACGGTTTGAAAAGGACGGCAAGCAGTATCTCATTATCGATACGGCGGGGGTGCGCAAGGTTGCCAAGATGAAAGATGACGTCGAGTTCTACGGCTACACCCGCGCCACCCGCAGCATTCATCGTGCCGATGTGGTGCTGTTTATGATGGACGCGACAACCAAAATATCGCAAGTCGACAAAAAACTGTGCCATCTGATCAAAGAGGAGTTCAAGCCCTGTGCCATCATCGTCAATAAGTGGGATCTGGCCAAGGGGGTTGCCGACACAGAAGATTATGCTGACTATCTGGACAAAGTGCTGATCGGGATGCGCCATGCACCGATTGCCTTCACGACCGCCACCGAAGCGAAAAACACCCAGAGCGTCCTCGACCTGACGGCGGAGTTGTTCAAGCAGGCCAACACAAAAATCCCGACAACCAAACTCAATAAGGCCATCGGGATGATTTCCGAAGAACGGCTCGGCGGCAGCCAAAAGAAAGCGGGCCGACCAAAAATATATTACGGCACACAGGTCTCCACGAATCCGGTCTGCATCCTGTTATTTGTGAACCGGCCGGATTTGTTTGATGAGACCTACCAGCGATTTTTCGTCAACCGCCTCGGCGAACTGCTCGGCCTCGAAGAAATCCCGATTCGTCTGCTGCTTCGCAAACGCGGCTAACAATAAAGTTTTCACCACATTGACGGTCTTTTGGAAGCACTTGACCTCGGTTGCCATTTCCGTCATAATGACATTCCGATGCGGTTATTTTTTAATAGGAGTATGCTATGGATGCACTGTTATTAATGGTTGTCTGTTTTGGCGGGTATCTTCTGGCCTATCACACCTACGGCCGGCTTTTAGCGGAGAAAATATTTAAGCTTCGTCCGGATGCTCCGGTTCCCAGCCATGAACGCAACGATGGAATCGACTACGTCCCCACTCGTAAAGGCATCATCTTCGGACATCACTTTACTTCCATCGCCGGCACCGGCCCCATTGTCGGCCCGGCCATCGGGATCATCTGGGGTTGGCTCCCCGCCATTCTCTGGGTCACACTCGGCTGCATCTTCATGGGCGCCGTTCACGACTTCGGCACGCTGGTGGTCTCGCTGCGCAACGAC
This sequence comes from Phycisphaerae bacterium, assembly GCA_029858345.1. Classification (GTDB taxonomy): domain Bacteria; phylum Planctomycetota; class Phycisphaerae; order Sedimentisphaerales; family Anaerohalosphaeraceae; genus 4572-13. The sequence goes on along the minus strand of JAOUFG010000115.1, from coordinate 3,420 downwards.
GGCAAAAGTATCTCGGAAATCGCCGCTCGCTATATCAACAAGCGTGTCCGTATGATATTCTTCTTAATTGTCTTTCTCGCACTCTTGATCGTTATTGCCATCTTCGGTATTGTCATCGCCACGGTATTCAAGCTTTATCCCCAATCCGTTATCGCGGTCTGGCTTCAGATTCCGATTGCGATGGCGCTGGGATATGCCATTTATAAAAAGAACGCCAATATTTCCCTTGCAACGATTCTGGCCGTGATTGGGATGTATCTCTGTATCGCCATCGGAAGCTGGCTGGAATATCGTTTTCCGGGGCTGACCAGTTTTTCTGAGAGCTGGTTTATCCCACCGACAGGGCTGTGGACGATTCTTTTGCTGATCTATGTCTGGTTTGCATCTACACTGCCGGTGACAATGCTGCTCCAGCCGCGGGATTATATCAATGCATGGCAATTGTTTATCATGATGGCGCTTCTCATGGCCGGTGTTGTTGCTTCGGCGTTCATTGGTGGCTCCAATTTCAGCATTGCCGCACCGCCAGTAAACGAAATCGCGTCGGATGTTCCGTCCTTAATGCCGATGATGTTTGTTATTATCGCCTGCGGGGCCATTAGCGGATTTCACTCTTTGGTCGCCAGCGGTACCAGCACCAAACAGATCGCTAAAGAGCCGGATGCACAATTCGTCGGCTACGGTTCCATGCTGCTTGAAGGAGGGCTGGCGGTGCTGGTTATTCTGTGTATTACTGCCGGTGTCAGCATGGGGCATGACGGATTGGTTGGTGATGCCGCCTGGCAGTATTTCTACAAGGACTGGATGGGAGAAGCCGGCCTTAAAAATAACCTAGCGCCTGTCGTCATTGGTGCATCGAACATGATGGGCTCGCTGGGCATTCCGCAGGTTTTGGGTGCGGCGGTGATGGGGGTCTTTATTGCCTCGTTCGCCGGAACAACACTGGATACCTCGGTCCGTATCCAGCGGTATGTTGTGGCGGAACTGACCGAAGACATTCACATGCCGATTCTGTCCAATCGCTGGGCCGCAACCACCATTGCCGTTCTGACCGCGGCGGCACTGGCGTTTATCGATACGTCACAGGGCGGTATCTCATTCGGCGCAAGCGGGGCCGGAGCCAAACGGCTGTGGCCGCTGTTCGGCACCGTTAACCAGCTTTTGGCCGCATTGGCCCTGCTGGTCGTTACCATGTATCTGAAGAAAAAGGTTGGGCTGAAATATCTCTTTGCCGGAATTCCGTGTGTGATTATGCTGACTATTACCGGCTGGGCGATGATTCTCAATGAAATCAGCTATTACAAAGACAAAAACACCCTCTTGATTATTATCGGCGGGGCCGTTTTTTTGCTGGCGGTGTGGATGACACTCGAAACACTGATCCTGTTCTTCAAGAACAAGGTTACGGCGTCGGAGACGGATTGATCGGTATCAATTTGAAAGTCGCTGTTTTTGGCACAGCAACTTCGACAGCATCAATATCGCCGTTCTTGAAATATTCCGGCGGAAAATTATAAATTACAGGTCTCGGAGGAATTTCTGAAAGCAGTTCGTCTCCAGGGCGAATTTCAATCAGAATAGAAAGCCGCATTTTTTTATAGGCCTCCCATGCTTCCTCAGTGGCAATAAAACTCGTCGTACCGGTGAAAGTCTCACCGGTAAGTTCAACTTTATAGTCGCTTGCGATTTTGGGGCCCATGATAAACCCATAAGTAGTTGGTTGAAGATTAAACTGTTTAAGACGCTGTTCACTTTGTACAGTAATCTGAACGGGTCCTGCTGCTTCTCGTTTCACTCCTGCAACATTCAATTTCACAAAAGGCGTTGCCGGTATGGGGCCTTTTTTTGCTGTTTCTATTAATTGCGGAGACAGTTCAACCGTCGCAGGACCGTTGTATCCGTTTTTTACATAGATTTTCACAAAAGCGGGATTGGAGACGGCTCCATCGACGGTCACGCCAAATTTGTCTACACATGCGACGGGAAGCTCTTTTTCCACCAATTGCTCAATGTTCACCGTCACTTCTGAGGGGGTACAGGACTCCAGCGACAGTGCCAGTTCCTGGATCTTAATGTTATTCTGCAGATGGTCCAGAATTTTCAAAGTATAGGGACCCTCGGGACGTTCAGACGAGTCATAGTAAAAGTTCAGCCGTTCCACATCCGGGTCATCCGGAGGAAGGATATATCGTTTTTGGAGATCGGACAACTTGGACGGTGCACCGACGAAATTGAGCGACTTCAGCGGAACTTCGGTCAGAGGAGTACTGCTGTCGTTCAAAAAAAAGGTGACAAGCAGGCTCGGATCCGTACCCGGTGACACCGCCAGTGTCCCGGTGAACGAATGCTCCTTGGCCTTGGACATAAAAGCCCAGGTCCAGATCAATAGTGTCAAAAAGACAACCACTAAAAATTTGTTCAGTTTATCGCTCATGATTCCTTTATGACTCTGAAAGGTTCTTGTTCGATTCCGGTTGTGTTATTTTGCCCAGTTTTTCGAGAATCGGCGTTGTTTCCACCAGCGCCGTTGTCAGGTGCCGGCGAAGCTGTGCCTCGGACACGTTGCGAATCAGATTACCGTCCATCGCCACGGACACAATCCCCGTCTCTTCGCTGACAACAATTACGACCGCGTCAGACGTGGTCGTCACTCCAATCGCAGCCCGGTGCCGTGAGCCAAGCTGTCCAAATTTACTGCTGGCCTCCGCCAGCGGCAATTGAACCCGGGCGGCCACAATACGGTCGGCCTGAATCACCATGGCCATATCATGCAGGACCGTGCCCTCATGAAACATCGTCTGGATCAGCTCGCTGGTTACTTTCGCGTCAACGCGCACACCGGTTTCGATAAACTCCCCCAACGCCACCTGTTGCGGAATGACGATAATGGCGCCGGTTTTTTCAGCGGCCATTTGGGATACCGCCGTAATGATTTCTTCAACGGACCGGCTCAATTGCTGCGGGGAGCTGGCAAAAAAACGGGCCTGGCCGATACGAATCAAACCCCGACGGATTTCCGGCTGAAACGCAACAACCGCAATGATCAAAGATGCAATCAGAAAGCTGTTATACAGGTAGGCAATACGGTCCATTCCGAAGGTGTTGACGACTAAATTCAGGACAAGCGAACCGGTGACCAGCACAAAAATCATCCCGCGAAACAGACGTTCACCGCGAGTGCCTTCAAGAAAGGTGATGATCGTATAAACAAAAAGGCCGATCAATAAAAGCTCGGCTGCAACAATGAGTTGCTCATAGAATGGGATATTCAGAATATACTCAAGAATGGCTCTCAAAAACCAGCTTCCTTACTATTTTTACTGTCCAACATAATTAAAGTTTTGTAAGTCATTTATACGAATAACTTTCCAGGGGAATAGTCCCCATGGAAAGGAAAAGTCATGGAGCGACGATTTGAAA
>JAOUFG010000018.1 GCA_029858345.1 Phycisphaerae bacterium | reverse complement strand
TCGAGAATTTCTTGTTTTCGTATTTCAAATCGTCGCTCCATGACTTTTCCTTTCCATGGGGACTATTCCCCTGGAAAGTTATTCGTATAAATGACTTACAAAACTTTAATTATGTTGGACAGTAAAAATATACAAATTCATCATTTTTCATTCTATCCATTTGAATTTTATTTAGGCCTTTTGAGCTTGCTACTGTTATTAATTTTGCTGCAAAAAGTTTAACGAATCCCAAGATAAAACTATTAACAATTTTCTGGTATTTCTCTGCACAGATGTTTTCCTTACTCTCTTCCATATTAGCTTTTCTCCTGTTTTTTATAATATTCGACGACGGGTGGCACGGTCAAGCTGTGTGCTTGGCCGTGGCGGGTTTGCCTGTGTCTTGTCAATTTCAATCGTTTTTTCATTTGGGCTCCAATCCGTATCACGCTGCAAGCTAGAGCTTGAACTCTTACCTACACAAGCTTTGCCGTGCACCACGGGCAGACGATCCAGTAGTTGGTATCGACGGAGTTGCCGCAGGTGGTGCAGACTTCCGGGAACGGCCGGAGGTGCCAGGGCTTTTTGGGTTTCTTATGGCACCACGGGCAGTATTTCATAAAGTTGGTCATCTTGCCGCCGCAATGGTGGCATTTGGTTTTGTAATCCGGCTTAGTGCCGTTGGGCTCCTGCGGGATAAAGCCGGGGCCGTAGCACCACGGGCAATAGTGCCACTCCGGGGCGACGCCGCGGTGGCAATGGTGGCAGATATGCGACAACTGCGAGCGGTCATCGAAGCGGTTGCGCTGGCTGCCGCACCAGGGGCAACTTTGCATGGATTCGGTAATGGGCTCGCCGCAATCGACACAGGCAAACAGTGCGCCCAGCACCTTCTGGTACCGCTGGGTAAAACTGGCCCGGCGAAGCTGCCGCCAATCAAGGGCTTTTTTCTTTGCGACAGTGGTCTTTTTGTCGTGCAGGGCCTTGGGCAGGGCCTGCTCCATCGCCGCCAGCATCTGTTTGGCGTTGGCAAAGCGTCTTTCCGGGTCCGGGTCCAGCGCCTTTTTCATAAACCGCACAAACCCCGGCGAGGTCCTATCCCGCAATTTCTCCAGCCCCCGCGGCGGCCAGTGGAACGGCCATCGCGGCAGCGTACCGGTAATGAACTCGTACAGGATCAGTGCCACGGAAAAGCAGTCGCTGCGATACGTCGGCCTGCCGAATGCCTGTTCCGGGGAGACGTAGCCGGGGGTGCCGTAGTCGTCGATGGTTTTCATCCGGCCGGTGAACTGGACGCCGATACCGAAATCGCCCAACGCCGCCCTGCCATTGCCAAACAGGAAGATATTGTCCGGCGTGACGTCGCAGTGGACCAGCCGCTTGGAATGAGCATAGGCCAGACCATCCAAAACCTGACGAATAATGCCGACAATGCGGCGAACGCTCATCGGCCGCGAGCAATCTCCCAGCGTTCCGGTGGACAATTCGGTAGCCATGACGGCGTGACCGTCGATGATGTCGACGTTCTTAATCGGCATCAGGTGCGGGTGGCGCAGTTGCGACAGCAGCCGAACTTCACGGAGGATGGTTTCGTTGTCACGCTTGCCCGCCCCGTCGGTCAGGGGGATTTTCAGGGCGACCCAGATGCCCTCCAGCGTGTCCCGGGCCTTCCAGACCTCGCAGTAGCCGCCTTTGCCCAACCGCTTCTGGAGCCGGTATTTGCCAATGCGCTGTTTGGGGTGCAATCGAGTTTTTTTATCCCGGGGTGCCTGTAACTGAGATTTTTCGTTCCCACTGTCCATTTTCGCATCATCAAATATAGTGATATTCAACCGTCGCGGTTTTGCCCTGACTAAAAGAGGCCGTTATCCTATCAAAGTTCCGCCTCCGATTCCAACAAAAAACACCCGCGTCTCCGCGATTAAATTGGCGTTATTTTCGGCTGTTTTCCTGCCTAAACAGCCGAAAATGCCAGCCGCCAAACAGCCCTTTGACAAAAACAAAATGTTTTGTTAAAATAGAGTCACTGGATTTGTTTCAAGGAGAAATGTCTATGCGATTATTTGTCAGTCTCGGCCAGAGCAGTGTGAATGAATTGCAGTTTGACCGCGGACCTATTTATGTCGGCAGGCAAATGGGCAGCCAGGTATTTCTTCCGGACAAATCTGTTTCCCGCCAGCACGCGGTATTTTACACAACTAAAGACGGCGTCTGGATCATCGAAGATTTGGGTTCTTCCAATAAAACCTGCGTGAACAGTCAGGCGATCCACAAAACCGAGCTGAAACATAATGACATCGTTCGTATTGCCGACTTCCTGATACGCGTCAGCCTGGAAGCCGATGAAGATCATAACCGGCATAATGAGATGGAAGATACGATCACAGGCGAACGTCACATCCACCGGGATCTTCATACCGTCGAACGAAAACTTGAGGCGCACGACGCCCCCCCGTTCAAATTCTCCCCCAAACGCATCAAACAATATCATGAAATCCTTGCCGCTATAAACCAACACAAGAAGATGGATTCACTTTATAAATCGGTTATGGATATCTTGTTTCGGCAATTCAAAGCCAAAAATGTCTGGATGTCCTTTCGTAAAGGCCTTTCGGGACCGGCGGACATTGAGGATGGCAGAAAACTTTCAACCGAACACATCAAACGTCTCGATCTTGCACTGCCGGCAAGCTTGTCTGAGGCCAGCACCGGAAATATGTATTTGCTGGTTCACCAACTTCCGCGACAAATCATCGTCCGCGGCATTCGATCCGTCATGATCGCTCCTATTCTTGCCGGAAAGGATAATCATGGGGTGATTTATATCGCTAACGCAACGGACCATCCGCATTACAATCTCGAAGACATGGATTACCTGATCCTCATTTCAATTAACATCGCCTACGCAATTGAAAGACTCTGACAGGCGCCTATGACGTTGACGACGGGACCTTTTTCCGTTCCATGAGTTTATTGACCAGCATGGCCGCAACGGTATCCCCGGACGCATTCACCATTGTCGCTGGCGGGTCCACAAGCGTCCCCAGCATCGAGATGATCGGCAATGCTTCCGGACCAAAACCATAGAGCGAAACGATCAGCACCTCCCCCAGAAAACCGCCGCCGGGGATGCCGCTCATGACAACGCCGCACAACAGGGAGACCGCAACCGCCCCCGCAAAGGTGCCCATCCCTGAAAACTCCCGTCCAAACAATGAGAACAGAACGGCGATTTTAACAATGGCCGCCAGGCACGTTCCGTCCATGTGGATCGTTGCCCCCAGAGGCAGCACGATTTCGCGAACATCTTCGGGGACCCCGATGCGGCGGGCGGCCTCCATATTCGCCGGAAGCGCCGCCAAACTGCTGCCGGTTCCCCAGGCCGTTAACGCCGGAGGTAAGATATGTGTCCAGAAACTCTTGACTCCGCCTCTGCCGGCGGCAAGAAACGCATACATGCTGAATCCAACCACAAAGTACCCTATCGCCACAGGATAATACAAGGTAACAACACGAAAATAGGTCCCCACCAGGTCCGAACCATATGTCCCGATCAAATACGCGAAATAGGCCCCCAACCCGATCGGCGCATAATACATGATCAGCTTTATTACCCGGCCCATGACGGCCGATCCGGAGACCAGAAACTCACGAAAGGCCCGCCCTTTTGGACCTGCCGCCTGCGAGGCCAAACCGGTCAGCACTGAAAATACAATCAAGGCCAGAATATTCTGGCGGGTTAACAGCTTGGAAAACTCATTGACAGTAAACGCATCGACAATTTTTTCGGCAACGCCGCCTACTTTTTCCACCGGCGGCGCGTCCATCTGTAACGACAATCCCTTGGCCGGATCCAAAAGCTTCACGGTACACAACATCAGAGCCGCCGAAATAACCCCTGTAACCACAAAAACAAGCAACATCAGACCGGCAATACGGCTCAGGCGTTTAAGACTTGAACTGGAAGCGATTGCAGAGGAGATCGAAAAAAAGATCAGCGGGACAACCGCCGTAAACAGCAGATTCAGAAAGATATCCCCTAATGGCTTGAACTCAAACTTAAACTTGAAAATGTAAAATCCGGGCCCGATAGTCGCGCCCAAGATGGAGCCGATAACCACCGAAACGATCAGGATGATGGTAAAACGCCATTGCTTAAGAAATACTTTAGTACTCATACAGGTCAATTTAGAAATAATTCATGGCCTTGATTTTCTTTATCTGGATTTCATCCTGTTCGACAATCAGGATTAATTCTTCAAAAAGTTCCCGTATCTGCTCTTCGACGGGCTGACGGACGACCTGCCGGTACAACTGCATCAGGCATTCATCAAGAAGCACCGCTGCATCCAGCACTTCAGCAGCTTCAGTCTCCGGCGTTATCTCAATCCTTTCGAAACAGTGACAGTCCGGAATGTGCGGCTGATAGGAAATCGGTACTTTTAAGAAATGGCTGACTTTCTCTTCGGGCAGTTTACTCAATAAATCCCGCATGTGGTGGCTGTGGCGGCTCATGTATTCGGTCAACAGACGCACTCCTTCGTGGCTGCTTTCCCTTGAGAATGTCTCATAAAATGTTGAAAGTAAATCTTCGAATGCTTCGACATGATCCAGAACCTGGCCTATCGTGATCGCCCGCATTTTGAGTTTCCTTTCAATTATGACTGCGACTTATCCCCTCAAAACTCGCGCCGCATCTTTCGCAAAATACGTAATGATGATGTCGGCGCCCGCCCGCTTAATCGAGATCAGGGTTTCCATCAGCACCGCATCGCGGTCGATCAGTCCCTGTTCCGCCGCGGCCTGAACCATCATATACTCCCCCGACACATTATAGGCGGCAATCGGAACATCAAATGCATCTGCCACCCGACAGATGATATCCAAATACGACAAAGCGGGCTTGACCATCAGGATATCTGCACCTTCTTCGAGGTCCAGTTCCATCTCACGAAGGGCTTCCCGGCTGTTGCCCGGGTCCATCTGGTAACTTTTGCGATCCCCTTCTTCCGGGGCGCTGTGGGCCGCTTCCCGAAAAGGACCATAGTAAGCCGAAGCATATTTGGCGGCATAGGACATGATCGGCGTATCCGAAAAACCGGCCGCATCCAGCACACTGCGCATCTTGCCAATCCGGCCATCCATCATATCCGACGGAGCCACCATATCAGCACCGGCCTGTGCATGGGCCAAGGCCATTTTCGCCAACAATTCCAGAGTGGGGTCGTTATCAATTTTGCCGTCTTTAATGAGACCGCAATGCCCGTGATCCGTATAGGCACACAGGCATACATCTGTAATGACCAGCAGTTCCGGCACAGCCTTCTTGATCTGCCGAATGGCCCGGCACACCGTTGAATCTTCAGCATAGGCCTCCGAGCCCGATTCGTCTTTTTGCTCCGGCAACCCAAACAGTAAAACAGCCGGGATCCCTAACGACGCGACCTCAGCGGCCTCTTCGGCAATTCTGTCCGGAGAGAAATGAAAACAGCCCGCCATCGAAGCAATCGGCTCCTTTACCCCCTTGCCCGGGCAGGTAAAAAGCGGATACACCAAGTCATCCACGGACACTTTTGTCTGGCACACCAGTCGCCGCAGCTCGGCACTGGCTCGCAACCGTCTTTGTCTTATCACCGGAAAACCCATGATGCTCTCCTGTTCATAATCTCCAAAAAAGCTCTTACTGCATACTGACCACGATCGAAAATCCCCGTTCCTGCGCTGCTATGTAGTGCCATCCCGATGCTCGGGATAAGTCACGGATTGGCTGGCGGGTCCCGATCTATCGGGATACTACCCTTAAAAATAGACCCGAATATATTACCCTAAACACATGATAATATAAAGAAAGACTTTGACAAATTTTCACAAAACATCCGAGTTTTATATACCAATCACGATTGAAAATCCCCGTTTCTGCGCAGCTGTATAGGCCTGTCCCGATGCATCGGGATAAGTTACGGGTTGGTTCGCGGAAATTTACTCCTCCAAACTACGATTGCGTGGATGATTCTCCAACTGGATTAATTCAGTTGTATTGCCTCAAAAGAGACAGGAAACATTTATAAGCAGCCCACGTCTTCTATGGCGAATAACAGTACCGCTCAGACAGGGACGCCTGAGCTACTTTGTTCGCTTGACGATCATGTTTCCCGGCAATTGCTTAACAAGCCCTTTAAGCTGCAAACTGATAACCGCGGCGTGAACCTTCCCCGCCGGAAACTGTGTCAACCCGATCAACTCCTCCACATGCACCGGTTCGGAGTTCAGATGTTTCAGGATCGCGCTTTCTTCATCACTTAAGTTCAATTCCGACACATCGAACAGGGTTCGCTGGACATTCGCCTGTGCATCCGTTGCAGCCGCACCCGCATGATCCTTCAGTCCGTCCCCGACATACCCCAGAGCATCCATAATCTCCTCGATACTGTCCACCAGCTGCGCTCCCTGCTTGAGCAGTTTGTGACAGCCGGCGCTGGCCGGTGAATCGATCCGCCCCGGTACCGCCATCACTTCACGGTTATTATCCACCGCTGCCTGTGCCGAAATCAGCGCCCCGCTGCGATAGGTCGCCTCCACCACCAACACCCCCATCGACAATCCCGCGATAATCCGGTTGCGCCCGGGAAAGTTTTCCGCCAGCGGCTCATACGTCAGCGGCAGTTCGCTGACCACCGCACCATTTTCGACAACCTGCTCAAACAGCGCCTTGTTCTCCGGCGGAAACACACTCGCCAACCCGCACCCCTGCACGGCAATCGTCCGTCCCCCCGCCGCCAGGGCACCGCGATGGGCCGCGGTATCAATGCCCCGCGCCAGCCCGCTGACAATCGTAAATCCCGCCGACGCCATCAGATGCGAAAACCGGTTGGCCTGCTCGGTACCGTAATGCGTACACCGCCGGCTGCCTACAACCGCCATCGCCAGGGCATCCGCCCGGCTCAGCGAGCCCTTGACATACAATACCGGGGGGGGATCATAAATCGCTTTCAGTGCCGCCGGATACCGATCATCCTGCAAGTGAATCACCCACACGCCAAGCTTGTTCGCCAGCGCCAGTTCTTTTTCAGCGTCAAACGCACTCCGGCTGCGGGCAATCATCTCGGCGGTCTTGTACCCGATGCCCTCGACCTTGGTCAGTTCAGATACAGACGCCCCCAAGATCCGCTCGACATTGCCAAAATATTCCAACAATCGCCTAAACAGCGTCGGCCCGATCCCCTCCGCACGAATCAATTTCAGCCATAATTCAATCCCGGGACTATGTTCCTGAGTACGCATAAACCTCCTTTCCCTGTTTTTGTAGGTTTAACGAAAAAGTGTACTCATATATCACCCAAGGTCAAGTATAATTGCCGGCGTCTTTGGATTAATACTTGCTTTTTTCAAGTTTCTTCGTATGGTAAAATAATAAACGTTTCATAACAGCAACCCTTTACGGAAAGATACTTATGGCGAACAAAACGATTACCGCACCCAAAGGATTTATGGCTGCCGGACTCTATTGCGGCATCAAAAAATCGGGAAAGCCGGATTTAGCACTTCTCTATTGCCCGACTGGCGCCAAGGCGGCGGCGGCATTCACAACCAACGCGATTCAGGCCGCATCGGTAACGGTGTGCAAGGCGCACGTTCAGAACACGCCGATTTACGCCGCGGTTATTAACAGCGGCAACGCCAATGCCTGTACCGGCACCAAAGGCCTCGCCAGCGCAACAGTCATGTGCAGTAAGGTTGCCAAAGAACTGAATATCCAAACAGATCAAGTTCTTATTGCCTCGACAGGTATCATCGGTCACCAGCTTCCGATTACCCGGATTAACACCGGTATCTCACAAGCTGTTAAACTGCTCAGCGATTCGCAGGCCGCCGGCGCCAACTTCGCCAAGGCCATCATGACCACCGACACCAAACCTAAGCAGGCCACGCAAACCGTTGAAATCTATGGCCAAACCGTCACCATCGCAGGAACCGCCAAGGGTGCCGGAATGATCGGGCCGAACATGGCAACAACCATCAGTATGATTACAACAGATATCGCCATCAGCAAACCCCTGCTGGGAAAGGCACTCAAAAGCGCGATCGGAATTTCCTTGAACCGCCTAACAGTGGATGGACATCAGAGTACAAATGACACAGCTATAATTCTCGCCTCCGGTCTGGCACAAAACAGAGTCCTCAAAAAACAGGATTCCGGCTATCGAAGATTTTCCCGGGCATTAAATGAGCTATGCAGGGATCTGGCAAAGCAAATGGCCCTTGATGCCGAGGGCGCAACCCGCATGTTCACGGTGGAGGTCAAAGGCGCCGCCAAAAAGGAAGATGCCTTCAAAGCCGCGCACGCGGTGGCCGATTATGACCTGGTCAAATGCGCCGTCCATGGAGCCGATCCCAATTGGGGACGCATTATCTGTGCCGTGGGCTCCTGCGGCGTCAAACTGAACCCCAATAAGTTGTCCTGCAAGATCGGGGATGTTTTCGTCTTTAGAAACGGAAAACCGACCGATTTTAACCCAAAAGCGGTTTCAGCCATTATCACCCGCAAAGAACACACCATCACTGTCGATCTGGGCATCGGAAAATACCGGGATTTCTGCTATGGATGTGACTTAAGTCGTGACTATGTAACGATTAATGCTGATTACCATACATAAAGTTGATCGACAAAACCGATTCGTGCACCACCAGCGAGACAACGACAACCCGGATCAACACGCAAATAAACCCTAAAAAGTCCCGGACACCCCTCATTTCGCCAATCTCCTGTCTCGGTAGAAAGACCGATAACCATTTCCGTAATTCCCCACAGATATCATAAAAATTCATCTTTGGTTGTAATAATTGCATTATTTTAAAAATACTTATTTTTTTCCTAATGCAGGTGATTTTTCATGGCGAAAGATTCCGGTAAGGAATTAGGTTTTTTGGGTTTTAAGTAAAATTACGCTTAAACTTTAAGTATTCGAAAGATGCATAGCGTTATTGCTTTTAAAACAGAAATGTGAACCATCCATACTAACATTATTTAGGAGTAAACAAAAATGAGTAAAGCAAGTCCAAGACGGATCGTCCTGCAAGTATCGTGCATCTGCTTCGTGTGTGTTGCAGTATGCATTCAGGGATGTGGTCTTCAGTACAGTGAACCGGGGACTAAGAATGATCAAACAGAAGTTTCGAAAACACATTCTGAATTCTCCAAGATGGCAAACCATTCAGATCTGCCGATCAAGTATCTTAATGAAGGTACAGTTGGCGTTTCTGAAGTTGAAGCTGTGATGGATATCGCAAATAGCAACGATACACATGCACGCGCTGAAATGAATAAGCAGGTTGCCGACTTAAATGCTCGTCGTGTTGAGGCTAACGCTGAAGCAAGCAAGGGACTCTCGCTCGCTGACGCTTTTCGTAAAAAAAACCTCAAAGAATATACGGCAGCAGTATCGCAAATTAAGACTCGAGAAACAGAGCTGGAAGCATTGGTAGAGAATAAGAATACAATTATTGATTCTCTTACAAAGGAAGCACAAACATCGCATGGTGACATTATATCCAATGCTCATGAAAAACTTCAAAGTGAAACCGCTCGTATCGACCAGATTAAAGAAATTCACAAGGCCATAGAAGTTGAAGGCAATGCTAAGATTCTCGAAATGGTTCAGGCATCCAAAGCTACACGCGAACGTGCTGCGGCTACGGTTAAAGAACTCCAGGCTAAAGCGGGAGCAGTCAAGCTTGAAACGCAGGCTCGTATCGATGAGCTTAATGAGCAGATTAAGTCCACTGATATTCGAACCGAATCTGAAGCCAATCGAATTAAAGTGGCACGTGAATCACTCCTGAAAGACACAACTGCTCACGTTAAAGAACTTCGTTCAAAAGCGGAAACGACAAAGGCGAATTTGGCTTCAGAAGAGTTTCAATTAAAAATGGCAGAAGCCGAATCGACAAAGCTCGGTGAAGCCGCCAGAAACAAAGAGAAATCAGAAAATGCACCGACTCGCTTGGAGAAGGCATTAGCTGAGATCGACAAGCTGCGTGCAGAAGTTCAGCATCACCAGGAAGCGTCACAGGCCAATTATGAGTCAATGTTCGCTGGAATTGAGGCCAAATTGGATGACGAAACAAACGAAATCAAGAAGCAACGTGTTAATGCAGATCGCATAGAACAAGTTGCGCGTGCAGAGTTTATCAAAGCCGAAGCTGCTGCCCGCGCGGAAGCTGTCCGTCAGACAGCCATCCATCAGGAAGCACTGGCCGAAGCAGAAAAGCTCCAGATCATTGCTGATGCTGAAGCGGAAGCTACAAGAATCAGACAAGAGATGCTTGATGAGATTGCTGCTAAAAAAGCAAGCGGTAAAGTAGAAATTGAAGGAAACACAACTGAGATTTCTCAGCAATCAGAAGAATTGCACACCGTCCCCGTTGCTTCAACAGTCCAACCCGTTGCCCCCCGCATTGAACCCGAACACATTGCTTCTTATCGTAAAACGTTTGCCGAAGTCATGGAAATTCGGTCTCAGGCGGATGCTCATCAAATGGTTGCCGACGCAACGTTTGCTGAAGCAAAGACAAGAATCCAGGCTGTGAAGGCTCAGGAAGATGCGATTGCTTCAGAGAAACTGGCTGTTGCAGACGCACTTGAAGCGCAAGCTCATACACGCTTCAAAGAGATAGAAACCAAATTGGCTAAGGAAATGGATGTTGTCGAATCTAAATATCGCCAGCAGGTTGCAGAAGCCGACTCTTTCCGTCGTCAGAAAGAAACTGAAGTACAGGATATATTGAGCCAAGCTGACGCAATGGAGCAGATTGCCAATGCTCGTGCCGAAAAGATGTCGGCCGAAGAAGAATCCATCCGTAAATGCGGCCAAAATGACGTTAAAGAGTTGCAGGTTACCGTTTGGGCTGTTAAAGAGCGTGGTGATGCTCAGTATTCTAAGTTGGTAACCGAAGCCAAGAGTATTGCTGAATCTGAGGAAGCATTGGCACTTCAAATCGATGCACAGGTAGATTCTGCTCGCCGTACGCTCAATGCCAATTTGACAAAAATTGCCAATTCAATCGAGTCAGCAGAACGTATTGCACAAGCAGACTACCAACAGTCAGCAACACAGGCTGAGGTTCTTCTGAAGAAAGCTGAAGCAGAAATCAACCGTACAGAGGCTCAGTTTAAAATGGAACATGCTATTGCTAAGACACAGATCGAGCGCGATAGCAAACTGGCTTTGAATCAGAGTATTCGTGCTAATGCTATTTATGATCGCATGGTTGCTAATATCATGAGCAACAAAGTAAGTGAAAACGCTGATATTGACTCTCAAGTTGCCGCATCAGAAGCAGAGATGAACATTGTTCTGGCTGATAATACAGCCAAACGCGAAGCTGCAAAGTCTCAGCTGAATGCGGTAAAGGCACGCTTCAGTGCACGAGTTGAACAAGTTAAAGCCGAACGTGTTATTGCCAGGGCAGAAGAAGATGAATTCATGACTCTTAAACGAACCGACTTAGCGACAGCACTTGCCGAAGCGAAGACTGCTCGTGAAGATTCTAAGCTGAAGTTGGAAGCTTTGAAAGAAAAGCAGGCCCAGCTTCAGGTTGCCTCTCTGGCAGACTGGTCCAACAAGTTGGCTATGTTCAAGAAACCGGAAGTCGAAGAAGTTGATGTAATGGAAAACGCGGGTCCTTTCTTAGAGACACTTAAATAAAGAGCCGATAGCAATTTCCAGAATGCAACTCAATATAGAGTTGGAATAATTAAACAGGGCGAAATAATTTTTTCGCCCTGTTTTTTTATATGTAATAATCTATAGCTTTAGTTAAAGCGGATAAATTGTACCGTCCGTCCCGCCGTGTTGGATAGGTTTATATGTCACAAGATATTCTTTGACAGAGCCATTGCTGACAATGATCCAGGCTTCACGATAGTATCCGTTTCTTTTTTTTAGGATACGTGTCTCAACAATATCTGGATATGCTTGTCCGCCATTCTGGGCCTCATAGTCAGATATTTTTTCATAAATACCCAGCATGAGTGAATCATTTGCGAGTGATGGGGATGGCGGTGCGGCATCGACTTCTTCCAACACTTTGTCGAAATCGACTGAGGGGTATTTTTCGATAAAATATCCGTCGGCCGTAATTCGGTATCGAAACGGCGCCCCCTCTTCCTGTGCCTCTCGATTTAATGTTTTCACAAAAGCCTTAATACCCGGATTCATAGATGAATCAATGTCAGATGGACTCGTACTGCAGGAAGTAAAGCACATTAATACGGCAATTAAAACAACCGGAAACAGACTTCTCATCACGGTACTCCCATAAATCGTTTAGTTTCTTATTTAAGAGGTATTATACCAAAAGAGACGGGAAAATTCAAGAAAATTGCGGTTTTTGCTCTCAAAACATGGATTTAATACAGCAATAACAACATATCCGAATCAAAATTTTTTATATACCACTTGGCAATAAATGACTCTACCCAATTTAACACCTCGTCACCAACCCTAAAAAAACCGATAAAAAGGTTGAAAACGCACTTGGAATCTGTACACTATGGGCGATTTTCGCCTATAAAAACGATGGACGTACTACAACTAAAATTTGCGTGCAGTAAAAATCTTAAACCGAAAGGAATGTAACAGTGAAAGGATTAATGAAATCGGGATTGTTGGGATTGCCGGTATTGGCACTGTCAGCGACGGCCATGGCCGAAGAAGTTGTATCAGACGCTTCTGCAGCAGCGCCTCCTTCGGGTGCTTGGGGACCCTACTTTGCGGTGATTTGTGCTTCCGCCGCATTGGCAATGGCCGTCTACTTCTATAAGAAGATGATGAGTGCCCCGGAAGGCACTGAAAGAATGATCGAAATTGCAACGCACGTTCGCGAAGGTGCCTACGCCTACCTGTTCCGGCAGTACAAAGTCGTAACATGGGTCTTTATTGTGCTGTTGGCCATCTTCGCGTTTCTGGCCTACAAAGGCGTACAGAACCCGTTTGTTCCCATCGCGTTCCTGACCGGTGGGTTCTTTAGCGGTCTGTGCGGTTTCCTCGGTATGAAAACCGCCACCAACGCCTCGGCTCGTACCGCTCAGGGCGCCAGTGAAGGCCTTAACCGCGGTTTGACCGTCGCGTTCCGCTCGGGCGCAGTCATGGGCCTGGTTGTCGTGGGCTTTGGTCTGCTGGACATTGCCCTGTGGTACCTGGTACTGGACAAACTGATTTATACTGTCGCGAACATGGAAAACGGTCTGTCTTTTCTGGGATTGCAACTTGTAAAAGCAGGCATGGAACAAGACCATAAACTGGTTGAAATCACCACCACAATGATTACCTTTGGTATGGGTGCCTCAACGCAGGCGTTGTTCGCACGTGTCGGCGGCGGTATTTACACCAAGGCCGCAGATGTTGGTGCCGACCTCGTCGGTAAGGTCGAAGCCGGTATTCCGGAAGACGACCCGCGTAACCCCGCCACAATTGCTGACAATGTTGGTGACAACGTCGGTGACGTAGCCGGTATGGGTGCAGACCTGTACGAAAGCTACTGCGGTTCGATTCTCGCAACGGCTGCTTTGGGAGCCGCCCTTTCAATGGGTACACTCCAAAAATTCGGCATTGACCCTCTGATGGCGGTTCTGGCGCCGATGATTGTCGCCGCAATCGGTATTCTGCTGTCCATCGCCGGCATGTTTATGATTAAATGTAAAGAAGGCGCCACGCAGAAACAACTGCTG
Organism: Phycisphaerae bacterium; assembly: GCA_029858345.1. GTDB lineage: Bacteria > Planctomycetota > Phycisphaerae > Sedimentisphaerales > Anaerohalosphaeraceae > 4572-13. Next base: position 19,642 of record JAOUFG010000018.1, on the reverse strand, counting down.
ACAGCACTTTTGAAAGGCACACTCGGCAGTTCCGTCCTGATCCTGGTTGTACTGGCAATCATGGCTCAAATGGAAATGATTACTTGGGGCATTTTCGGTTCGGTTGTGTCAGGCCTGCTCGCAGGTGTGATTATCGGCCAGATTACCGAATACTATACCTCTGATGAATACAAACCCACCAAAGGCATCGCCGAACAGGCCCAGATGGGTCCGGCCACCACGATTATCGATGGTCTGGCCGTCGGTATGTTTTCGACCGGCTGGTCAGTTATTACAATCGTCATCGGTATCGTTTGTGCGTTCGCCTTTGCTGGCGGATTTAGCGACCTGTCCATGGGTCTTTATGGTATTGGCTTCGCTGCTGTAGGTATGTTATCCACACTGGGTATTACACTGGCCACTGACGCCTACGGTCCGATCGCTGACAATGCCGGCGGTAACGCTGAAATGGCCGGCCTCGGCGAAGAGGTCCGTAAACGGACAGACGCCCTGGACTCACTCGGTAACACCACCGCCGCAACCGGTAAGGGATTTGCGATTGGTTCTGCCGCTTTGACTGCAATGGCCCTGCTGGCTGCTTATATCGAAGAGGTTCGTATTTGGATCGGACGGCTTGCCGATGAAAACGCCGATGGCATCTATGCTGTCGGCAATGCTGTGTTCTCATCTGACGGCTCGATTGCAAATACAATCGCCGCCAAGACCGCCACAGTCATGCAGTTTGTGGACGCCTATAACATGTCTATCATGAACCCCAAACTCATCTGCGGCCTGTTTATTGGCGCCATGATGGCGTTTGTCTTCTGTGCAATGACCATGAAAGCCGTCGGTCGTGCAGCCGGCGCGATGGTGAACGAAGTTCGCCGTCAGTTCCGAGAAATCCCGGGCATTATGGAAGGCACCGGAAAACCGGATTACGCGAGTTGCGTATCCATCTCAACTGCCGGCGCCCAGAAGGAAATGGTTGTTCCTTCCGCCCTGGCAATCATCGTCCCGGTAGCCACCGGCCTCCTTCTCGGTGTGCCCGGCGTCATGGGACTTCTGGCAGGCGGTCTGACCGCTGGTTTCTCTCTGGCCATCATGCTGAATAACTCCGGCGGCGCTTGGGATAACGCCAAGAAGTACATTGAAAAGGGTGCATACGGCGGAAAGAAACTGCCCGATGGCACCAAGAACCCCGTCCACGGAGCCGCCGTTGTCGGCGACACCGTCGGCGACCCGTTCAAAGATACTTCCGGCCCCAGCTTGAACATCCTGATCAAGCTGATGACAATGGTCAGCGTGGTGTTCAGCGGCGTAATTGTCAAATTCGCACCCATGATTGCCGATTGGCTCCATATTGGATAACCGCCGCCTTAATACTTGACGCAGTCGGATAAATCGATTAGCTTACAGGGGCGTCCTGTTGTCAGGACGCCCCTTTTTATTACAAAAGCGCGGCGGCGCGAGCCGCCCGATTACGTGTACACAGCACACTACCGAAATAATATGACAAAAAAACTCGAAAAGAAAAGAACCGAAGACAAACAGCTTGCCCTGGCCGCGGCCAAAATCGCCAGTGACCGAAACTGCAGCGATATCACCGTGCTGGACCTGAAAGGCATCAGCCCGGCGACAAATTATTTCGTCATCGCCACCAGCACCAGCGACCGCCAGGCGCGAAGCGTCGCCGACGAAATCGCCAAGGAGGCCCGGCAACAGGGCCACAAGCGGTTCGGCATCGCCGGCTACACCAAGGGCCAATGGATCCTCCTGGATTATGTCAGCGTCGTCATCCACATCTTCAACGAGGACCAGCGGGACTACTACAACCTCGAAATGCTCTGGGGCGACGCAAAGAAATTGACGATTGATGAATAATTATTGATTATTTTATCGATGAAAAAACTAACAGATATTTTAGAGCAGAGGATTTCCGGGGCAATTCGGAAAGTTACAGGACAGGACTTGCCCGCGATGGTACGTGTGTCCACTGAACCGAAATTCGGGGATTATCAGGCCAACGGGGTCATGGCCGCGGCCAAGCATGCGAAGATGAATCCGCGGCAACTGGCTGAAAAGATTGTGGGCGAACTAAAGATTGACGATCTCTGCGAAACTCCGGAAATCGCCGGTCCCGGCTTTATCAACCTGCGTCTCAAAGAGGAGCTTCTCGCCGAACGGCTGCTGGCCATGAATACCGACCCCGACCGGCTGGGCATTGACAAAACAGACTCGCCGAAAACCGTTGTCGTGGATTATTCCGGCCCCAACATCGCCAAGCAGATGCACGTCGGCCACCTCCGCAGCACCATCATAGGCGACTGCATCGCCCGGCTCTACGACTTCGAGGGCCACACCGTCATCCGCCAAAACCACATCGGCGATTGGGGAACACAATTTGGCATGCTATGCGCCCTGTTTGATGAGAGACTGTTGGAAATGAGCAAAGAAGGCAACTTTAGCTCAACAGAAGAAATAATGGGCGAACTCGAAGGCTTTTACATTAAAGCAAAAAAAAGATTTGATGAAGATGAAAAGTTCGCAAATACAGCTCGATACGCTGTTGCAGGTTTACACTCAGGAGATGGACCATGGCGTACATACTGGGAGAGTATCGTAAAAGAGTCAAAGAAGCATTATATTGAAATCTATAGTAAACTTTCTGTAACATTAGAAGACAAAGATGTTCGCGGAGAAAGCTTCTATAATGATAAACTGCCGGATATCGTAGAAACACTGAAACAAAAAGGTTTAGCGGTTGAATCCGATGGTGCGATGTGTGTATTCCCCCCGGGGTTTCAAAATAAGGACGGTGACCCATTGCCGTTTATCATTCAAAAGTCCGATGGTGCCTTTTTATATGCGACAACAGATTTAGCCGCCCTTCAGTTTCGGATTCGGGATTTACATGCGAATAAGATAATCTATGTAACCGATGCCCGGCAGGCGCAACACTTTCAGATGCTGTTTGCGGTTGCTAAAATGGCCGATTGGACCGAGAGCAATGTGGCCGAATCTTCCAGCTTCGGAAGCGAACCTGAAAAAAGTGTACAATTGGAACACGTCACCTTCGGCACGATGCTCGGCACCGACGGCAAACCCTTCAAGACCCGCACCGGCGGCACGGTCAAGCTCAAGGATCTGCTCGAAGAAGCCGTCCAGCGAGCACAATCCGTCGTTGAAGAAAAAAATCCCGACCTGCCTGTCGACCAGAAAGCCGAGATCGCCAAGGCCGTCGGGATCGGCGCGGTCAAATACGCCGACTACTCCAACAACCGCAACAGCGACTTCGTTTTCAGCTTCGACAAGATGCTGGCCATGGAGGGCAATACCGCTCCCTACATGCAGTACGCCTACGCCCGCATCAAATCCATCGAGCGAAAAGCCGCCGGCAAGGACGTGGACATCGAAAGCGAACTGTCCGGCGTCAAAACGTTGGCCTTTACCGACGAGGCCGAAACAGACTTGGCGAAAATGCTCATCCGCTACGACCAGGCGATTGCCGCCGCTGCCAATGAATGCCGCCCGAACTATCTGACCGCCTACCTGTATGACCTGGCACAAGCGTTCAGCCGGTTTTATAATGTCTGCCCAGTCCTCAAGGCCGACGCCGCACAACGGCCTGTCCGCCTGCTCCTGTGCGACCTGACAGCCCGAACAATCAAACACGGCCTGGGCGAACTGCTGGGAATCACGGTTGTCGAACAAATGTAAATTATCCTGGAACTCCTGTTAATCCTGTCAAACGAAATTGTAATTCGGTCGGGAAAAGATTTATGAAAATCCACACAGAAACCATCACGGTCAAAACAAACCGCCGCAATGAAATGATCGATATTACGTCCGAGGTATCCGGGGCCATCGCAAAAAGCGGCATAGAAACGGGCACCGTCATTATTTTCTGCCCCCACACCACCGCCGCAATCACCATCAACGAAAACGCTGACCCCGATGTGACCCACGACATCCTGTTGACATTAGAAGAATTATTGCCGCAAATGCGAAAAGGATACCGGCACGCCGAAGGCAACAGCGACGCCCACGTCAAAGCGTCGCTGGTCGGAGCCAGCGAGATCCTCTGTATCCAAAACGGCAAACCCAGATTAGGAACATGGCAAGGCGTTTATTTCTGTGAGTTCGACGGCCCCCGGACAAGAAAGATCCACTTGACCATAACGGGATAATAAACATCTTTTTTACATATCGAAATCTCTTGAAATGGGCCTCAAAACGGGCATTGAATACGCAAAAAAAATGGCGAGGAATGCAAGTCCGTCTGGGGGGGGAAACGGATTCTCGCTTAGCCTCGCCGAGGTTTATGTCTAAGCCGTGTTCATCGGCTTAATAATCACCTACAACTATATCGACATATTCCGATTCTGTCAATGATGTTTTTATAAAAAACCGTTCTTTTTTAAAAAACAGGATAAAATGCCTGAAAACCTCTTTATGCTTGCATATAGGATCTTTTTCTTTTACAGTAACCGACATTTGAGAAAATAGAATACCGGTGAAAAAGGGAGTTTCAACTTCAATGGCAAGGACCAAACAGATTTCGGCTTCAGAGCGGATCAAAGAGAACGCCCAAGAGGTCTATAAAGCGATTCTGGCAAATCGAAAACCCACCATGAGCGCCCCCATCCGCTCGCTTTCCAACGTGAAATACCACGCCAAAAAGGGCTATTTTGAGATGCTGGGAAAATCCAAAAAACGCACCCTGACCGTCAACACCGTCAAGGCGTTCGCCCAGACCCTCAAAATGATGGCTCTCAGCAAGCAGCTCATTGACGAAGACAACATGGCCACCAAACGAGAGGCCTACTACATCTCAAAAAACTGGGGCAAGGCCGGATTCACAGAACAGCCCGAGTCGGACACCGTAATGGACGACATCGAGGCCATGTTTGGCGTCAACCGTGAACAGCTCAAATTCGTCCCCGAAGAAAAAGGCGGTGACGTTGCGGGGCGTCTGTTTGTCATCGACAAAGACAACAGCGGCCATAAACTCAAAATCGACTGCACCAAGTTCGGCTCCGGCGCCTACTCCATCCCGGTCGAAGTCGAGGAACTCAAGTTCCAAAGCAAAGCCAAATTTATCCTCGCCATCGAAACCGCCGGCGCGTTTCAGCGGCTGGTAAAATGCGACTACTGGAACAAAGCCGACTGCATCCTCATCAGCATGGGCGGCGTGCCCACCCGCGCGTGTCGGCGTTTCATCCGGCGGCTCAGCGACTCGCTGAAAATCCCCGTCTATGCCTTTGTGGACGGCGATCCTTACGGCTACTTCAATATTTACCGCACACTCAAGGTCGGCTCCGGAAACGCCGCCCACCTGAATGAGTACTTCTGTGTACCGAAAGCGTCGTTTCTCGGTGTTACACCCCAGGATATCATCGACTACAAACTGCCGACCCACCCGCTTAAGGACGTGGATATCAAACGCGCCAAAGACGCCCTGAAAAACGATCCCTTTGTCAAGCACCATAAACCCTGGCAGGTGGCCATCAACCAGATGCTTAAAATGGGTGAGCGTGTCGAACAGCAGGCGTTTGCCAAGCACGGTCTCGATTTTGTCGTGAATGAATACCTGCCGAAAAAATTAAAAAATACCACGAATTTTTTACCCTGATCAATAAACCTGCACAACTTAACCATGAGCATAATCACAGACAAATTGAAGAAGATTCAGGACGACGTTAACAACGCCTGTGTCCGAGCCGGGCGTAACAGAAAAAACGTCAAAATCATTATCGTTACGAAAACTGCGACCCTGCCGGCGATTCAGGAAGTCCTCCGACATGGATTCGCCGATCTTGGCGAAAACCGCGTCCAGCACCTCAAGCAGGTTTCCGATGAAGTGGGTGCGTTTCTCAAAGAAAACCATGGCAAGGAAGCAGTTCCGTCCAAGGTTCACTGGCACATGATCGGCCATCTGCAGCGGAATAAGGTCAAGCAGACGCTGCAGATATGTGAAACGATCCATTCGGTCGATACGCTCCGGCTGGCCGAAGAGATCAACACCCAGGCCCACAAACTGGGGATCCACGCCAATGTCCTGCTTCAGGTCAACTGTTCCGGCGAACCGCAGAAGTACGGTGCCCCCGTGGGAGCGGCGATTCATCTGGCGGAGCAGTTTGACACCATGCCCAACATCCGGCTGACCGGCCTGATGACCATGGCCCCCCTGACCATGGACAAGAACCGCGTGCGGGCCAGTTTTGCTCGGGCTCGCGAACTCTTCGAGGAAATCCACGGCGAGCGGATCGCCGGGTCCAAATTCAAACATTTGAGCATGGGGATGAGCCAGGATTTTGAGATCGCCATCGAAGAAGGCGCCACACTGCTCCGTATCGGCTCGGCCATCTTCAGTTGACGGTTCGGGGATGCTATAATACCACCGTATCAGTAACACGTTTTTTCAGGAGAATCGAATGGCAATGCTTGTCGGTATTGATGAAGCCGGATACGGGCCGCTGTTGGGACCGTTGGTCGTGTCGGCGGCGGCGTTCGACATGCCCGAAAAGCTGTTGCGCTCGGACCATTGGGACGTTCTCGCAAAAGCCGTATCGACACAGAAAAAGGGCCTTTCCGGCCGGCTCTTAATCACAGACAGCAAAAAAACATACTCGCGAAAAAGCGGCATCGACCACCTCCGCCGAACGGTCCTGTCATCGCTTCATGCGTGGAAAAACGGCAGCGCACAAACAGACACGATTCAGGATGTTCTTTCGCTGATATGCCCGGGCACGCTGGAATCCATTGAATCGTACCCCTGGTATAAAGAGCTAAATACGCATACACTCGGGCACAATCCCTCGGATATCGCCATTGCCGCCGGGGTTCTTCAAAAAACCATGTCCGAACACAACATTCAGATTTCGGGCATACAAAGCAGGTGTCTGGATGTCGAGCTTTACAATACGCGGGTACGGAAAGTCAAAAATAAAAGCCGCGTCCTTTTCACGGAACTCTGTGCGTTGATACTGGAAGCATTCAACCGAAACGCAGCCGGCACCGAACCGATGCAGGTGATCGTGGACAGGCAAGGCGGCCGCATCAATTATCAACAGGAACTGCTGCGGATGTTTCCGGGCTTTTCGTTGTCCGTGGTTCGGCAGAAAACCAATATGAGCAGCTATGAACTGAACCGAAACGGGCAGATGATGCGAATTCATTTCTGCGCAAAAGCAGATACAGAATACCTTGTAGTCGGGCTTGCTTCCATGGTCAGTAAATATTTGCGTGAAGTGATGATGCACTCTCTGAATCATTATTTTTGCCGTCTTTGCCCGGACCTGTGTCCGACAGCCGGTTACTGGCAGGACGGGCAGCGATTCATCAAAGACCTGGAAACACATCTTCCTTCTCATCTGAACAACAAGGAAAAACTTGTAAGGTTGCTATGAAAAATCAGTACAACTACTGTCCGAAAACCGCCACTGACTTCTTTATCTTATTTATTTACGGTTACTTAAGAAAACCCTGAGACATCCCAGCCAATGCGGAAATATCCCTACATAAAAATGAAAATTTTTCCGTTTTTTTTCTTGTCAGACCCATCGGTCGCGGTTATAGTATAGTATAGTGTTGTTAGCAATCGCGTTTGAGTAACTTCTTAGTCCAGTGGTTTTGTTAACGGCGGTTTTTGAAGCTCCTTCTGCCGCCCGTAACTTCAGTAGCCCTGGGAAGTTCACCGACTTCCTCCTCCTTCTGCGAAGTGCGGGCGGTCTTTTTTTCTTCCGAAAAAGATTTGTCCATATTTCGCTCATCAAAAAAATATCTCTCTTTTTTAATATTTGTTCGGTTTTTGTTTGGGTTTTCGAGGACGGTTTGCCGATACAAGTTACCGCGGAAAAAACCGGATTGCTGCAAAACCTGACAATGAGAGAGAGAATACGCCATGGAACGGTTTCGAAAACCCAATAACGACATTCCTTTATGTAAGTTCGGTCCCGGCGGAGACTATGTAAACGCGTTCAATGCCTCGGTTCCGCCCAAACCCTCTGAAAAAGAATCGCCTTTGGGGCAGGTATTGACCGCAATCGCCGAGATTATCGGAGCAACGATCCAGCCGGAGATTCTGACCGAGATCGCCTGTGCCCTGCCGGCGGCATACGAACCGCAAAAACCCGTATCAGAAACACAGGATTATCAGGAGAAACCCGAGGATGGGGTACGAAAAGCAGATTACGCCAAAACAGTTCGAAACACTCCGCCAAGTGGAAAACTTTCAAAAGAGCCGATGCTATTCGGCGACGATTGGGGAACTGGCAGCAAGCTTAAATATCAGTCGAACCACCGCGTACGAACACATCGCAGGGCTTCGCGAAAAAAAGCTACTGGTTCAATCCACGGGCAGGGCACGCTGTTTGAGGTTAACAAGTCAGGGCGAAAAACTGCTTGAACAGGCGCGGCGGCTTGAAACGAACGCGCCCGAACCTGATTTATGCAATACCGCCGTTGACAACAGTGCGAAAACAGTCTTTCTTTGCGGCAGAGTTTCAGCGGGGTATGGGATCGACGCTATTGAGGAACAAACCCCTTTTTCGCTTCCGGATTTTTTCGGCTCTCAAGAGGATATTTTCGTCCTGCAGGTATGCGGCCGCAGCATGATCAACGCGGGGTTCAATGACGGTGATTATGTTATCTGCAGGCAGGCCCAAACAGCTGACAACGGCCAGATCGTCATCGCCCTTCTGGACGAGGAACAGGCCACAATGAAACGATTCTTCAGGGACGCCAAAGCCGCGCGACTGATGCCGGAAAACGATGATTTTGAGCCAATTTATTCGACCCATTGCCGGATTCAAGCCGTCGTTATCGGTGTCGTAAAGCGGCTGTAAGCGCAAAAAAAGCGGCAGAAACCGCCGCTTTTTCACCACTATACATTACCCCTCTTCGCCTTCCGGCGAACATATTTATTGATGTAAATCGAATAGGGACTGTGTCTTAATAATCGTCACCTGATCGGGAAAAGCATGGAACGCGTGGATGTGCAGTTCATCCCGGCGGGCCTCGAAATCGATATAACTAAACGGCTCCAGGCCGCTGATCGCCTGGTCTGGAAATGGAATAAAAATGCCCCGATTTTTCGCAAAGCGTTCCAAGTCATAATGACTTTGCCGGTACAGATTGGGGCTCATTTTTTCAATCTGAAAATCGGTCATGTAGCTCAGGCCCCGGCTCAAGGTGCATTTGTGACTGCGCTGACCGCGAAACTGGAACCGTTCAATCAGCCCGCGTTTCGGCAAAAGCTGCCCCGGCGCACTGATGATTTCGGTCAGGCAAACCTCTCCATCAGACAAACTGACGACGTGTGAACCGCCCGTCGCCCAGATCGTTGTTTCGTAACGTTCCGTTTTCACGTGGCGACGTGCATGAATCGTAAAAAGCTCTGGATGCAGAGGCCGCTGAAACAGAGAAAAATTTAACTCGCTGACAGCTAAGTGACTTTTCGGCGATTCCATTTAGTGATCTCGCAAATTAACGTGGTTGACCGTCTGATTCTAAGAGGTATTATACTAAAAAGTAACACCCAAAATCAACCCCTTTTTCAGTGCTGATAAGCCCGCTTACCCCCCCTTATCGGACGAATATTCCACAAGTCTCAAACAGGCAAGGCATTATCAAGTGAAAATTTATTTAAAAATTATCAGAATGGCTTACAAAAAGCAGCGTCCGTGCCACGGCGGCGAGGATATTATAGAAGGCGTGCGTTCCGGCCGTAATGCCGAATCCTCTTGCCGCGTATAAGACAGCAAAATAGACCCCGGCAATCGCCCGAAAAACGAATTTCCCCACAGTAAAGGTATCGCCCTGATAAAAATGGCCGTTGGCGAAGAAGATATGATGGTGGGCACTGAAAAGAACCGCCGAAATCGCAACCGACAGGATAACGGCCGGCTTTTTTTCGACCCCGAATAAGTCCTGAAAAATCAGCATTAACAGGCAAATCAGGACCAGTCGAAAAACCAGTTCTTCATAGATCCCCGCACCGATTCCGGTAACAATATCACTCCAAAGCAGGCCCCGAATATCCGTTCCTTGTCCGGCCGCAGCAGCATTGGCAACAACCCCCTGCCGGTTCAGCAGCAGACTCAGAACAATCAACGGAATGGACAGAAGCACCGATTCGCCCATCATCAAAAAAAGATCTGCAAATTTTACACGCCAGGAGGTTTTTGAAGTAATCTGCAACGCAAGCAAAATGATCACCACCACAACGGGCGTCCCGATCAGTGCAGCACGAGGCGAAAATCCCAGGAACTCCATGATATTCTGAACCCAGATAAACGCCACGACGCGGACCTCCGGCTCAGACAGGGATTGCGAGATCGACGAGGGCTGAAGGAGAATCGTTCCAATCATAAAGCAAAGCAGAAAACCAAGCAGATACACCAGCGCATAAATCGGGCGGCTGGTCCGTTCCGCATACGAATTGGGGATATACGAAACCAACTGCCCGGAAACGGCTTTTCGATCATAGTGTCGCGTCATCGAGATTCCTGAAAGTTCGATTGATTTCAAAAGCGCACCAAGTATAATCAAACAGAAGAAAAGTAAAAGAAAAAACACCCGGAAAATCGGACAAAGCACAAAACACATGAATCGGGAAAAACTGCTCGAAATCTATAATCGGCTTTACACCTATTACGGCCCGCAGCACTGGTGGCCCGGCGAGACTCGGTTTGAGATCATCGTCGGGGCCATCCTGACACAAAACACCAACTGGACGAATGTCGAAAAAGCGATTGCGAATCTGAAAAAAGGCGGGTATCTAACCCCGGCGGGACTGCATGAACTCCCGGCGGACCGCCTGGCTCAACTGATCCGCCCCGCCGGATATTTCAATATCAAAGCCCGGCGGCTGAAATGTTTTCTTGATTGGCTGTTCGATGAGTACGACGGTCTGTTAGAATCTCTGAATGGGCTGGGCCTGTCAACGTTGCGGGAAAAACTTCTGGCCGTCAAAGGCATTGGACCTGAGACCGCCGATTCAATATGCCTGTACGCTTTCCAAAAACCCATCTTCGTCGTTGACGCCTATACCGCCCGTGTCTTTGGACGCCACGGCATGATCGAAGCGCCAAGCGGATACGAACAAATTCAAGAAATCTTTCATGAGGGACTGGATAAAGACGTTCAATTCTTTAATGAATTCCACGCCCTCATCGTACAGGTGGGCAAGAACCACTGTAAACCCAAGCCCATTTGCAATGGCTGTCCCTTAGAAGATTTACCTCATCAAATTGTGTCTGAGCCATATTGATGTTTTTAGGGAAACGACTTTAAAACCATGGATTTTCAGATGCATTTTTGGTATGATTTTGCCCTCAATGGCGAAAAAACGAAAACAAAAATCTGTTTCAGTGGGCTTTGTTGCCCTGGGATGTCCGAAAAATATCGTTGACAGCGAAGTCATGCTCGCGCAGATCGGCCAGGACGGTTTTGTTCTCAGCAGTGACCCCGACAACGCCGATGTGGTCGTCATCAATACCTGCGGCTTTATCGCCCCGGCCAAAGAAGAGGCCCTCGACGCCATCCGGCAGGCCGTCGCCCAAAAGAAAGAGGGACGTGTTCGGAAAGTTGTTGTCGCCGGATGCCTCTCGGAGCGGATGGGACAGGATATAATCGACGAAGTCGAGGGAATCGATGCCGTCATCGGTCTGTCCGAACGGGATCGGATCGTCGAGATTATAAGAAACTGCCTTGGTAACAAGAAAAAAACCGCGTTGCATGTCCATGTCGAGCACTCCGACACAGGCATCCATGATGATCGAGGGCGACTTTTAATCACACCGGGGCACTGGGCATACCTTCGCATCAGCGAGGGTTGTAACCGAAAATGTTCCTTTTGCACCATCCCGGCGATCCGGGGCAAATTTCGCAGCAAGCCGCAGGAATTGATTCTCAGTGAGGCCGCGGAACTAGTCGACAATGGTGCCGCGGAACTGAGCATCATCGCACAGGACAGCAATTTTTACGGCCGGGACTTAGGGATTAAAAACGGTCTCATCGCCCTGCTGGACGAATTGGAGAAGATCGACCCGCTCAAATGGATTCGGCTGATGTATCTGTATCCGGCGGGTATCGACGATGCCCTCATCGAAGCCATCGCCAAAAGTGACAAAGTCGTCCCTTACATTGACATGCCGATCCAGCACATCAATAACGATATCCTCAAATCGATGCGGCGGGCCGACACCAAGGAGTATACCATCGAATTGATTGACAAACTTCGTGCTGCCATGCCGGATGTAGTCCTGCGAACAACGGTTATCGTCGGCTACCCGGGCGAAACCAGCCAACACTATCAGGAATTGCTGGATTTTGTTCAATGGGCACGCTTTGACGCACTTGGATGCTTTACTTTCTACCCCGAACCGGGAACAGCGGCAGCAGAGATGCCGAAACAGGTTCCCGACGTGGTCAAACAACAGCGATTGGACACACTCATGCGGACCCAGCAGGAACTGGTCTTTGCCAAAATGGATGCCAAGGTCGGCAGCGAACTGACCGTCCTTGTGGATGAAGTCGTCGAGGATCAGGCCGTCGGCCGCTATTACGGCCAGGCCCCGCACATCGACAGTATCTGCAAAATCCAAAACTGCAACGCCAATCCCGGCGACTTTATTCAGGCCAAAATCACCGCCCGCGATGACTACGACTTCATCGTCGAACAACTCCAGTAATCCAACGCGGGCCTCACAGTATCGCTGGCATCCTACCGGCAGGTTTTCAGCAACAAAAGAGGTTATGGTTAACGATACTCAACAGGAACCCTTAATATGCTTGCCTAATCCAACCCGCCCTACTATAATCGGCGACCATGACGGAAAAACAAGACAAAGGCATCATGAAGCATATTCCCAACGCCCTGACAGTCGGGCGGCTGGTATTGACGGTCATCTTCCTGGGACTCATCATCTACGCCCCCAAAACGGGTCAGGATAAACCGGCCAACCTGCTGCTGGGCGCGTTCATCCTGTTCGTCGTCACCGGGCTGACCGATATCGTGGACGGCTACCTCGCCCGCAAGTTCGAGGTCACCAGCAAATTCGGCCGCACCATGGACCCGCTGGCCGACAAATTCCTCGTGTGCGGGGCGTATTTCTGCTTCGCCTGGGTCAATCAGCCAAGATTGGTCTGTTTTGGATTTTCGGAACTGACGCTTGATATCATCCACTGGGGCACGGCCATTACGATTTTTGCCCGCGAGGTCATTGTCCAGACGCTGCGGCACATCGCCGAAAGCCGGGGCGTGCAATTCGGCGCCATCTGGTCCGGCAAGCTTAAAATGTTCCTCCAGTCTTTCGGTATCGGCACCGTCATCTTCGGCTGGGCCTACGTCGAACGCCCCTGGGGCGACTGGTTCACCCTCATCACCTACGCCCTTATGATCTTCGCCACCGTCCTGAGCGGAATCCAATCCCTGACAAGACGCATTAAATAGGCATTTTGAAAAGGAAGGAATTATATGAATACCAAATCTGCTGTAAAAACGATTTTTGCTTTATTGCTTTTTACTGTCATATTCCTCGCTGGTTTCTATGCTTCCGCTGTATACCAGTTAACCAAATCACTAAATACGCCTCATATCGAAAGCGAAACTAATGCTCGCAATAGAATTAGAGCTTCCATACCCCTTCCCGAAGATGCGACTCGGCTTTATTATGCACACAGAGGTTTTTTGGATCCCGACCTTTATATTGCCTTTTCTCTCTCCAGTTCTGAAGAATGTGAGCAATTTATAATGAAGGAGCTCGGTCTAAAACTTGAAGATTTCGAAGAAATAACTGGGCTGCCTGATTTTTTCACCGAATTTGGCCCGGATACATGGCCCTCTGAATACCATGATCCTCTTTGGGACATTTCAGATGTCGATAAATTACTCTTATGCTCAACAACTCGTCTGATTGTATATGCCCCTGAAAGAAACCGATTTTACTACCATCGTTAAACTTAGGGCGAGTTCACTCTTTCTACAACGAATCAATAATCTGTTTTCCAGCGGTCGTTGTGCCGATATCTCTGGCACAGGCGGACATAGCAATGCGTTTGGATTCGTTGCCCATCAGTTCTTTGAGGGCTGTCAGCAGGTCTTGTGCCGTTTGGGCGGATGAGTCGATATTATCTTCGACAATGATGGCGGCGCCGGCATCAACGAGGACCTGGGCGTTTTTGTGCTGGTGGTTGTCTTTGTGATACGGATACGGCAGGCAGATGGCGGGTTTGCCCGCGGCGGCGAACTCGGCGATGCTGACAGCGCCCGCCCTGCCGACCACCACATCCGCTGCAGCCAGCAGCGATGGCATGTCGTCGTAATAATCCACGGCGTGGTAGGTGATATCCAATCCTTCAATCGCCTGTTTGACTTCATCGATGTGCAGCATTCCTGTCAGATGCACGACCTGCCAATCATTAGCAAACTCGGTCAATTCCGGCAGGATGGAAATCATGGCGTTATTGATATTGGCCGCCCCGCTGGAGGCCCCGGTGATCAAGAGAACCTTTTTGCCTTCTTCCAGAGCCAGTTCGGAAAATGCCTTGTGCCGGGATGGGCTTTGGAAATCGCTTCGCAGCGGGCAGCCCACGACCTCCACATCGCGATTGGCAAAAAACGGGCGTGATTGTTCGAACTGCACGAACACCTTTTTGGCGTATCGGGCGAGAACCCGGTTGGCCTTGCCGGGAACGGTGTCCACGTTGATCAGATAGACCGGAATCCCCAATGCTTTGGCCGCGAACACAACCGGAGCCGTGACAAATCCGCCGGTTCCGATAACAACGGCGTTTTTACGAAGCGGTGTTAGGATATGTTTGACAAAATAGTAGCTTTTGACCAATTGCATACAAAATTGTAAAATCCGCCTTGGGCTCCTGCTGAGTCCGATCGCCGGCAGCGGCAGGAACTCATATCCGCTTTGGGACAGGATGCGCGCGTCAATCTCCCGGCTGCTGCAAAAAAACAGGATTGAACTGCCGTCGTTGGCCTGCGTAATCTGCTCAGCGACCGCCAGCGCCGGGTAGATATGCCCCCCCGTTCCGCCGCCGGCAAAAAAATAGTGCCGTCCATCCATGGTATCAATGCGATTCATGATTGTCCTGTGAAATGTTTGTTATAACAGGTATGGTATTCTTTAAATTAAAGGCCGGTTCGCTTCCATGCCGCGCGATGTTCAGCAGAATTCCCACTGCCGCGGCAGTCAGCAGCATACTGGTACCGCCGGCACTGATAAACGGCAGCGGGATGCCTTTCGTCGGCAGCACCACGGTAACCACGCCGATATTGACTGCGGCCTGAATCGTAATCGCCATGACAATCCCCGCCGCGACAAGCCGGCCAAACCGGTCGCGACAACGAAAGACAACCATAACGCCGGCAATCGCAAAGATAATAAACAACAGAATCACAAATACACACGCCGCAATCCCCATCTCCTCGGCAATGATCGAAAAAATGAAATCCGTCGTGTCTTCCGGAAGATGCCCGTATTTAATGACCCCCCTTCCGAGCCCCTTGCCAAGCATCCCCCCGGTGCTGATGGCGATCAACGACTGCCGGGCCTGATACTGCATGCCCGAAGGGTCAAGAAAACTCTTAATGCGGTTGATCCGTGTCGGACTGCTCAGAATCGCCCATGCAAAGGCAGGCAGTACTACAGGGAGCGGAGAAAACAGATGCCAGAGTTTGGCCCCCCCCAGCAGCAGCATGATAAAGGTAATCATTGCGATAAATGCCGCGGTACCGAAATCCTCGATAACAATCAGCCCAACAACAAATCCCGCAATGAGGCATACAGGAACAAACCGGGTCCCAAACTGCCCTATTGTACTCGAATAGCGCTCCAAATAGGCGGCCAAAAACAGAATCATGACCCATTTAGCCAGTTCAGAGGGCTGAAAGCTGATATAAACCGAACCCGGAGCCAGGTCCAGCCAGCGTTTGGAATAATTCCGTTCTACCCCCCAAATCAGCACCGCAACCAAAAGAAGCAGTGCAATCACGGACAAATACGGCGTCGGCGAATATCCGGGGGGACGCTGTGTGACGCTGAATCGCCGGTAGTCGATAGCCGAGACCCCATACATTACCAATACCGCCAGCGGGAAAAAGATCAACTGCTTCAGGGTGGTCATATTGTAAAACTGGCTCAGATCGTAATCCCCGTTGACCGTCGCTCCGGCAGAAAACACAAATACCGTCCCCGTGGCCATCAGCAGCAGGACCACCGTTTCGATGATTCGATCATAGCGAATTGTCGGCTCTTTAATAGACATACGGGTTACTTCGGCAGAAAACCGCCTTTTTCAACAAAAAAGAGAAAGGTGCCGATACCTTTAGAACAAATCGGAAATTCTGTTGATTCAGATCGGTTTTATATTAGAATAAAGTCCTTAAAAGAAAATGAACCCGGAGGTTTTATGAGACATATGACAATCGTTGTATTGACAGCCGTATTAGGGACTTTTCTCCTGACCGGTTGCCAGAAATCCGATGCCAGCCAGATTCGGAAGGCCCGCCTGGTTGCAAACGAAAATCTTCAGCTCAAAAAACAACTCGCAGAAAAAGACGCCCAAATTCAGGACCTGAAAAAGCAGATTGAGGAAATTGAGGCGGAAAAGGCCAAAGCAGATGAAAAATTCGGTTCCACGACCATTAAGACGCTGCAAATGTTAGCGGAAACCGAGGATCGCAATCAAGCTTTGACTCTCGAGAACGAAAAACTCAAAGAAGAAATCGAATCATTGAAAGCCCGATAAGCTCTTTTTCAAACAGGGTTTGTTTTCACGGTGCTTTGGCCGCTTAATTAGCCAAAGCGACGATACTTTGTATCGCTGCCCCGTCTGTAAAATCAGCCCCATCGCGGTGTCGTGATCTGGCACGTTTGTGTCAACGGTATAAACCTGCCCGCTGTACGAATAACTCAGTTTGGACATGGCCGTTCAAGAGTGCCCTTGGCAAGAACACGTTCTTCGGGCATTTCATAAAGCTGATACTTGACCGAGCTGCTGCCGGCATTGATCACAAGAACTTTCATCTTCAGTTTCCATTATACAATCTACAATCATCAATATACAATTAAAAGAGTGGGTCTGTAAGCCGAGTTCTGTATCCCCGAAGGGATGACGGTCATTACACTCGACCAGCTGTTGCCAGCCGGTTCTGCCGACAGGTTTCCCCGTCAGCAAGCAACCTACCCGCTGTGGTAGTGTTCGGGCCAAACACACAGCATACTTGGTCTTGCAGGCGGTGGGGTTTACCGTGCCGCCGCTGTCGCCAGCGACGCGGTGCGCTCTTACCGCACCGTTTCACCCTTACCTGAGCCCCGAAGGGCCATCGGCGGACTATTCTCTGTGGCACTTTCCCGCGGGTTGCCCCGGGTGGCCGTTAGCCACCACCGTTGCCCTGCCCTGCTCGGACTTTCCTCCGGATGTCTTTCAATCCGGCGACCGACCGACCCACTCAAACCTTGATTATACCCCCACCAGAAAGAAGGGTCAAGAAGAACAGCGCAACAATAAAGAGGATGCATCGCGGAGATTTTAAAACTCCCCTCCTTTTCAAGGAGGGGTGCCCGAAGGGCGGGGTGGTTATTTCCCTGTGCTGCCAAAATACCCTTTGATGCAGTTTAAAACATATTCAGAACGATTAAAAATGTAGTGGTTTTCAAATCGCAACACGCGAATCCCATAGAATGCTAAAAAGATATCCCGCTCTCGATCATACTCTCTCGCAGCAGGATGAAAATGCGGCTGGCCGTCCAGTTCAATCCCCAGCCGTTCAGCCGGACAATAAAAGTCCAGGATGAATGGTCCGACGCTGTGTTGTCGCCGGAACTTGCGTCCTTCGAGCTTTTTGCCCTTTAAATAATCCCAGAGTTTTGCCTCAGCCGGAGTAAGCTGATTCCTCAACTGTCGCCGAAACGTTTTCAGATCCGGATGGTTGTTCAAACATTGTTCATCCATACATAATCCGCAAATAAGGAATTTCCCTGTTTTACACCCCCTCCCCCTGCGGGTACTCCCCCTTGGCAGGGGGAGAGCTTTTTACAACAACTCCCCTCCTTTTCAAGGAGGGGTGGCCGAAGGCCGGGGTGGTCTAGTTTTTTAGCTCTTTTCCTCTTGGGCGACCTGTATCGCACAGCGACGAGAGGCTTTTCATTCTTCAATTAAAATCTCCCTTGCCACCCAGCGAATTTTTGTAAGAATTATAGCTGGCCTCAGCTTCTTGTTTGCTTATATACGTTTTAATAAGCCCAATCGCATTCTTTTTAGCAAGCTCTACAGGATCTTTCTGACTCCAATACTCATTTGAGTTGCTGCCAAATAGCCAAAGATAACTAATATTCTTAAACTCATCCTTTTCTGAATATTTTATTCTCATGTCAATTGCTTGCAAATCCGCTTTTTCAGTGACCCAAAAAACCTGTTTACTGCCAACAAAGTTGGCCCCTGACCATAATATGTCCTTCTCTGTTACCTTAATAAACTCTGTAGATATTGGGAAGTCAGGGTTATTTGTATATTTTATAAAAAAATGCCTTTCAATTGGTGCATCCGTATGAATCATTGTTATTTCTGGAGTATTTGATGGTACCGTATATTCGAATCCTATACCATGGCATTTAGATACGACAACCTTCATGCTGTATGATTTTTGTAAAAACCCCGGCAAACCTTGGAGTAAATCCTGTGGCACACTATTGATAATTTGGTTAAAAGCTGAGGAGTATCGGTAAAAGAAATCAAGTAGAGATGAATCAGAAACCAAGTCTCCGGATTGGCTTTTATTTGTGACGCTATTATTGTAAATGTTATATGCAACTTTATTACCTGCAACATAATCACCATCTACAATAGGACTATTGTTACCTGTTGTTGCAGTCTGAATATTACCATCTCCTGTGATGCTTTGCTGGGTCTTTCCAGGCGAAGATTCAACGCTTGTTTCAGATTCTATTTGGTTGTTTATAGGTTTGCCTGAACTGGAAAGTTTGTTGAAAATGAAGCATATCGCTAAAACGGCGAGTATTAAACAAATAAAAATTATCTGAACCCACCGAGATTTTAGTTTAGGATACAAGTTTTTAATATTTACGGAAAGCCCGCAGAAATTCCAAGTGTCACCGATAATATCATCGGATTTATTTTCTATTTTTTCTGGTTCTGATGTGTTTTTGTGATATCCACCTTCTCTGACTTTTTTCATGTCGGTCATCTCAGTATCTCCAAAATCCCTGTGTCCCTCTGTGGCTAAATAAATAACTCCATTTCTGCTCCACAAATCTTTTCCGCCAATTCCTACAAAATCTTAACTCACCCAGCCAAGTATTCCAACTGCTTTTTTGCTGATTTCGTAAGAATCCTTACAGCGATAGTATTGCTTCGGCGACTTTGATGCCATCGATGGCGTTGGAGGCGATACCTCTGGCGTAGCCACCACCGTTGCCCTGCCCTGCTCGGACTTTCCTCCGGATGTCTCTCAATCCGGCGACCGCCCGACCCACTCAAGGGGTTATTGTAACAGTATTATTAGTTTTACTGTCCAATTTCATTTTCGTTCTTTAACCCTTAGTGGAGCCAATAGCTTATGTCGCTTGTAATGATAAAACCGAGCAAGCTCTCTGCGTTTGCTTTTTCGTTTGATACAGCGTCT
>JAOUFG010000114.1 GCA_029858345.1 Phycisphaerae bacterium | reverse complement strand
AGGTATAATAAGTTTCGCACTTTAAAAAGTAGACAATAAGGGGGCTTCCTTTAGTCGATGGTTTTTGAAACGTTCAAGAACCCTCACTCAAAACCAGAGAAAGGACCTTGAATGGGTGTCGTGTGCCAGACCGTGTCTGTGGCACTGTAGGCAGAAGTACGCTGTTAAAAAGTAACAGCATTGGGTGAGTTTTCAGCATTGCCGAAAACTCACGGTGGTGTGTATGGATGAGCAGCCGGTCTAACTGATTGGTGAAACCCGGTTGCCGTTGCCGATGCAGCCCGGGCAGATCCGGCAGTACGATTACGAATATCGGCGAAACGGTACGGCCGTAAACTTTATGTTCACGGAGCCGTTGGGGTCCTGGCGAAAAGTCGATGTGCGAGACACCAAAACCATGATCGACTGGGCTCAGGAAATGAGGCTGTTGCTGGATGAGGATTATCCGGATGCCGTGAAAGTGATTGTGATTTGTGACAATTTGAATACGCATAAAATCGGATCATTGTATGAGGCCTTTCCGCCGCAAGAGGCCAAGCGTTTGCGAGACCGGCTGGAACTGCACTATACGCCCAAACACGCCAGTTGGCTGAATGTGGCGGAGATTGAGTTGAGTTTGCTGACCCGACAGTGTTTGCAACGTCGGATTCCGGATTTGCCGACCTTGCGGCAACAGGCACAAAAGTGGTATGAACGGCGAAATGAAAACCAGAAATCCGTGGATTGGCAGTTTACCTGTGAAGATGCCAGAATTAAACTGAAACGACTATACCCACAAATTTAGACTTGACGGAGTACTAGACTGACGTTAATTTTTTGGAACGTATAGTAAAAATGAATTTCCAAATTAATCAGCCACTCGTAATTATTTCTAACTTCCAGGTGTCGGTGTTGCTGCGTTCCAATTGGAGTAATCCCGGCTGTAGGCATTAATATTGTTACGGTTCAGCGAGTCGCCGCCGCCGTCGGCACTGGTCGGCCAGGGAGCAACGTCATCATAGTCGATTTTTTCGATCGGAATCCAATACCTAAGCTGTCCATATTCCTGGTCGCCGGGGATCTGAATCTCAATTTCTTCGCCACCATTATCCAGCGCTCCGTCATACGGACCATAGACCGCGCAAGGGGCCGAACTATACAGCGCCGGCGTCTTGGCCACCAGAATACGCGTATCGGCGGGAATCGTCGTATTGGTCGGGAACTCAAACCCTGTCCCCTCCAGACGCCAGGGAATATTTTCAGTAATAAAGACGCCCGGAGAGGTCTCGGTACTCGCCTCCGACATCAGCGTCACAGGAGAGCCCGAACGGTTATACAATTCAACGAACTCATACGCCCCGCCTGACGGCGGATTATAGTAAATCTCCGTCATCACAACAGCCGGAATCAGCGGACTGTTATTGGCGGTCCCCTGTGATGAAGAACTTTGCCGCACGAAATCATAACCGCCGGACAGTTCGGCTTTCTCATAACGGCCAAAGGTCACATCGGTTTCAGAGGCATCGAACTTTTGCTGGGTCTGGTAGTAACCAGTGACCGCACCGGCGGCGCCTGAGTACAGGTAGACCGTTTCGCCGCCTTCGCTAAGACCGAATGCAATATTACAGCCGGGAGCAGCTATATTACCGAAAGTAACGTCCTGCTCCAAGGTCAGATAACCATTTGCAGGAACAATAGAACCCGTCTGGAGTTCATACTTCCTGATATTTATATCGCTGCTGTCATCATCCGACAGGAACCAACCGCTGATATCAATGGGACTGCCCGTCGTATTATGCAGTTCGATCCAGTCGGGATCGGCCGCGTGGGAATGGGCCAATACTTCATTGATGACAATGCTGTCAGCTGCCAAGACTGTCTCGGGAGCCTGTCCCGGTGTACCGTCAGCATTAAGACTTGAACGCCAGCCGAATTTAGTATCCCAGTCATTGGGGTCGGTACTTGCAGGATCAACCACTGTCAGAGAATAACCCTTGCCATCGGTCAACTCGTACCAGCCGTCCTTATAGTCAAAGTCGTGAATCTCTGTGCCGACCGCATCGCGAAGAACGATCTCTTCGCCGTCGTTGTCCAGAGAACCGAGATAGCTGCCCGGAACGATATTAATCCCTGCCGTGTTATACCGGGCCGCAAAGGCCGCCTGATTTTTGATCAGTACTGCATAGTCGCCTGCGGCAAGTGTGTAATCGCCAAAGGTGAAGTCTATGCCATCGGTAAAGTGAACGAGGTTCAGGTTGATAGCTGTGCCGCCGATATTTTTCAACTCGATAAACTCAAAATCCTCCGCTATCGGATCGGGGTCAAGGGCTGCAATTTCCGCTGGTGTCGGATCGGTTGGATGATACATCAGTTCGGAAATGCGCAGATTCTCCAGAACCGGACCAATGGCGTAGACCTCTGTGTTCATGGCGCTCCAGTCCAAGCCTTCGTCTTCTTCCCACCAATTTTCTTTCAGGTTGTATTTGATGTCCTTAATTCGCACCTTTAAGCATGTGCTTTTGTTAAGCGTAACGCTGCCGCCGCTAGAAGCATTGGGATTGATTGCGCCACCTTCCAGACGAGGGTCTTCGCCGTCTAATGTATAGTAAATAGTCCCTGATTTCACCTCTAAAGGAAGACTCATCCCAACTGAGCTGCCTTGATTCACATAACCCCCTACAGGACTCAAAATAGGAGGTCTACCGGCAAAAATTGGATTTTCATCAAGAGGAATCGTGTCAACAATTCCAAGGGGACTAGGGTCAGCAATTCTAAAATCCAACCAGTTCAGACGGTTGGTGATCCAGGTCTTAAGAGAGGTGATTTCTGTTGCATAGTTGTATGTGTAACTAAAGTGAGCTATCGTTCTGTCCATCGCTTCAGTGATCAGGGCAACCGTCTCATCGATATGGGCCAATGTTAGAGCTGTATTTATAACCACTTTGCGGTGTTCAAACCAGCGATCGGCAAGCATTATTCTATATTCGAGATTTTGCTGCAATCCCTGGTGCCATCTCCAGGGAATTCTATCCGGAACTGGAGGCTCAAATACGTCGTATGGACGAGAGTGAAATCCAAGATCGAAATCCCAAGGCGGACCCGCACAAAATTTTCCATCACGATCCTTGTGAGCGAAAGAACTAAAACGGAAAACATCCTTATCATAACCGGCCTCTTCGACAAGGAAGTCATCGATCCAGTGTATCGGGTCAATATAATCGGTGTAAACTGCCTGGGGGCCCGGGTAAAAACTGCTGGCGGTATTTTGCCAGAGCACCGAATGAAATTCGTTTATATAGTTCTGTATCCACTCTTTCTGGGGTGTCGTAATTTCCAAATAGTCCGGCTCTACTACAGTTGTTACACCTTCAATTATTATCCCATAGGGTGATGTTTCCAAATCAAGAATCACATCGCCGTAATCGCCTTTATCATTTTTGATGATATATCCACCGGAAACTTGGGGCTCCGAATCGTGCAAGGCGTCAAGACGTTTGATGTCCACTCGATTCTTATCGCGTTTGATCTTTTCTCGAAAGCCGAAGATGCCGCGATAATCGCTTGTGGATATTTCACCTCCGTCTTCATTTATATACACCTCGGCAAATTTTTGACGAGATGCCCAATGGCCCATATCTCTGAACCATTTAAAGGCGATATATCCCTTGAGCATTGTAAGGTCGCGATATTCACTATTGAGGATCCAGTCTGACTCAGGCGGCATTCCCAGAAGTGAAACCTCTTTGTCCTGATGATATTCATCCAGGATCTCAATGGCATACTGACCTCGTCCTCTCCCAAAGTCTGGGGTTTGATAGGTGCTTTCACCCCGATATCGAATCTGTCCTATTCCGGCAAAGTGTTCAGGGCCGGTAATGTCGGCTCGACCGGTCACATCATCGGTATCGATAATTACGGCTCTATAGTCAATGTATTGTACCTCAGGGGCCTGGTCTTTAGCAAATGGAATTTGTACTCCAAGCGTATCAATCACGACAATTGGCAGATTTGAATTAAAGGATGCAACTCCTGAATCGACAAAAATATACGCCTCGATCCTGGCCTTTGAAGGCTGGTAATCTGTCTTGAAACCCTTTGCGATAAGTCCCGTCAAGCTGTCAATGTGGATCGGGCCCGTATAAAGCGTACCGCCAGTCGCAGTGGGGTTGCTTCCATCGGTTGTGTAACGAATAGTCGAGCCAATAGTATCGCAACTCAGTGTCACGTCAATAGCGGTTTCATAACAGCCGCCTTCAATGTTGACGTCGGGTTTTTCAACAAATGCAATAAATGCACCCGTGTTGGCTGCACCTGGTGTTGCTTCTGCGAAGTAACTCGGATCGCTACCACTAAGACCATAGGAGAAATTTTCCTCCTGATCCGGATATTTATTATATTCGTGGACCACCGTTGTTCCATCCGAGTGGATCAGAGCCAGGTATTCACCGCCCTTATCCAACTGGAAGTTTGTGTGGTAATAGGTTCCATCCGAATAGGGATAGTTGCCGGGATTTTCTTCTTGTGTTTTGCCGGATGCAAAAACGATCAAATAATCTCCTGGTTGCAATTGGCTCATTCCGGAAGGGAATTGCCACTTGGTTGGCTGGTCAGCTTCATCCGTCAAATACCAATCGCTGATATCTTCAGCCGATTCAGAATTATTGTATATTTCGATCCAGTCTGAAGACATAAGGTCACCATCCAGAATATTCCCGGGTACCAGCGGTGATCTGCTGTCGTTATCAGCCATAAATTCGTTGATCTGCAACCCTGTACTTGGTGCCACCGTATACTCTCCATCGACAACCGACTGCTCGCCGTTAGACACCGCGACTTGCACAGAGCTCGGCTTCTGCCAACCAAACACAGATGAAAACTCCACTGTATGTGTGCCGACCGCCTGAGAAATCTCGACGCCGCTGTCACGCCACGAGCCGCCGTCGACTCTCCATTGCGCACCGTCATTGATGGCTTGCTGCGGCGAAATATTTACAACAAGAGTGCCTGTTTGCTGAGCATATGCACCGGCGTTAACGACAGCCGTGCCGCCGTTGGTTATGGTTACAGGCTCGTCGGCCGGTTTGGTGTAGCCTGCGACATAGGCAAATGTGACCGTGTGCTCACCTATTGGTATGTCGCTTTCGGTATCGCCGCTGTTATTCCATGATCCGTCATTAACCTGCCACTGGCCACCTGTCGGGACAGTACCTGCAATATTAACCGTTACCGAACCGGCATACGGCGTGTATGCGCCGGCGTTAACTACAGTCGAACCTGGGCTGCTATTGACTCTGGTGGCCTCAAGATTCAAATCGAAACTGATATCCGAACTGGTATCAGATCGTTGGTGTACTTCGACAGTAATGATGTTATCGCCTTCAATCAGGAAAGAGGGGGAAATTTCGGAGAATACAGTATTTGTATTCTCCCCCAGAGCACTGGCCAGTGTATCGAAGTAGACCGTCCCTGCCGGCATGTTAATCCGGCCGATTTCCTGATCGTTGATATACACCACGGCACCATCATCATGCAAGACAGTAATCGTTATCGCCGTGAGTTCCGAAACATTGGAACCGTTAAATTTATGCCTGAAATATGCTGTACGGCGACCATCGACTTTCGGACCGATATCAGTTGTTTCATCCCCATCCCCAAATCCAAGCTGGCCGGGACCGAAACCCCAGAGACTATCATCGAAACCATAAGTCCGCCATGCGGTTCCCTGGTCCGATCCGTCATAAAGATATTTCCATTCCGAAGATGCCATAGTTACTAATGTTTCAATTGTTGGTGTGCCGTCGAGGGTTATTGCAAAAGGCTCGTCTGCTGGTTTGTTGTAGCCGGCGACATCTGCAAATGTGACCGTATGAGCACCGACGGTTATGCCGCTTGCAGTATCGCCGCTGTTATACCACGGTCCGCTGCCATCAACACACCACTGGCCACCCGTCGGGATCGTCCCGGAGATATTAACCGTTACATAACCCGGTTGTTCACTTTTACCCCAGTCGCCGGCAAGGATCGCAAAGTCGTGCAAATCCACATCTCCCTCGCCGTCAAGATTGGCAGGTATTGAGCCCGGCTGCATCCACTGTGAGGCCATTAAAACCAAGTCGTCAATATCAACCTGGCAGTCACCGTTAAGGTCTCCAATCACAAAACAGGCTCGGACCGATACACTAAGCAATAAGATACATGCGAAGACAAGGGACATCATTCTCTTAAGTAATCGCTGTTTTTTCATCCGAATATCCTTTCTATCAACCTTTATGGTGAGGTTCCGTAGAGCCAATTGTTTGCGATCTGCAGCAAGGTATTGATGTCATGAGGATTTAGCCACAGCTTGCCGAGTTCGGCAATATCCTCCATATTTACAATGCCATCCCCCGTCAGATCACCCAAGAGGTCTTGATTGCTGCCGCCGCTGGCAACAACATTAACGTACCGGATAAAGGTGCCTGTCCAGCCAACAGCAGTGTTTGTCGTACTCGAAAGGACCCCGACAGACTGAATATCGCTGAGGTCAGGCTGACCACTGCCTGCGGTAAGGCCAAATTTGTTGAAACCGCTGAACGTCGCCGTCGCGGCATCCAAAATAAAGGACTTATAGGTCTGATCCGTGGTATCCGTTTGATCCGTCACATACCAGCCGGCCGATGTCTCGACAACGAAACTGACCGTGGGCACATTGCTACTCGATTTCTCCCTGAACTCCACGCTCAATTCCTCCAACGGGCTGCTGCTGCCCTGCGCCAGGAATTCGCTGGAATCCCAGACCACCATTGTCTCGAAGGGAGCAGCGGTAAAATCGCCATTGTACACCAACTGCATGTAATCACCGGCTGCGTTGTTCACGAAAACGGGAGTGGTGTTCGTGTTGGAATACGCACCGGAGAATTCGTTGGTTCGCCCGGCCGCATTGACATCGTATCCATTGGTCCCATCGGCCGGGTTCACCAGAGCGGCTGGATCATAGACAGCCGGGAATGGGTTCTGGCCGGCCGTGTTGGTACCCGCCGTCAATATCTCCGTGTCACCGCCGGCCTGGCCCCACTTGACAATATCGAAACTGGGACCCGCCGCGTTGACCGTGATGTTCAGCGTGGCCGTGTGCGAGCCACCGAGCGCATCGACCTGAACGGTGAAGGCATTGACACCCACATCGCCTGCGCCCGGCGTACCGGAGAGGTCTCCGTTTGGTGCAACGGAAAGCCATGCCCGACCGGACACCTTCGAGAAGGTCATCGGGTCGCTCTCCGGATCGGAGGCATCGTCAGCGATACTGCTGCCGTAAGCGGCACCTTCGAACGCGCTGAGCTCATTGATCGGATCGGACGTAAACGACGGAGGTTGGTTGGCAGCAAATTGAATGTACCGGAGAAAGGTGCCTGTCCAGCCAATAACGGTGCTTGTCGTACTTGAAAAGACCCCGACAGACTGGATATCGCTGAGGTCAGGGGGACCACTGCCTGCGGTAACGCCAAACTTGTTGAAGCCGCTGAACGTCGCCGACGCGGCATCCAAAATAAAGGACTTATAGGTCGAACCATCCTGCGTATCGGTCTGATCCGTCACATACCAGCCGGCCGATGTCTCGACAACAAAGCTGACCGTGGGCACATTGCTACCCGATCTCTCCTTGAACTCCACGGTCATTGCCCCCAAACCACTACCGCCAGGCAGGAATTTACTGGAATCCCAGACCACCATTGTCTCGAAGGGACTACTGGTAAAATCGCCATTGTACACCAACTGCATGTAATCACCGGCTGCGTTGTTGACGAAAACGGGAACGGTGTTCGTGTTGGAAAACGCACCGGAGAATTCGTTGGTTCGCCCGACTGCATTGACATTGTATCCATTGGTCCCATCGGCCGGGTTCACCAGAGTGGCTGGATTATAGACAGCAGGGAATGGATTCTGGCCGGCCGTATTGGTACCCGCCGTCAATATCTCCGTGTCACCGCCGGCTTGGCCCCACCTGACAATCGCCTTGATCACCGAAATGTTCAGCGTGGCCGTGTCCGAGCCATCCTCCACATCGACCTGAACGGTAAAGACATTGTCGCCTATATCGCTGTCAGACGGGATACCTGACAACGTGCCATCCAAAGCGACATTCAGCCATGCAGGACCGGACTCCTTCGAGAAGGTCATCGGGCGGCCTCCCGGATCGAACGCATCATCTGCAATGCTGGAACTATATGCAGCACCTGCTATTGCGTCGATCTCATTGATAGGATCCTCTGTAAACAGAGGAGGTTTAACTTCACCGGCACGAAAAGCAGATGTCACTAGACCAGCACCGTTGACCAGGTTGGGCATGGCTATTTCGTTCCATGCAAAACGCATCGCTACTGGTGAAGTCACAGTTGGAGAAGTTAACTCCACATGTTCAT
>JAOUFG010000113.1 GCA_029858345.1 Phycisphaerae bacterium | reverse complement strand
GTTTCCCGGAGCACCTAAACATTACAATCTTACCACGTGAAATGTAAATCTGGAAAAGATGGGGAATACACAAGATATGGGATTTGGAAGTTTTTTTTGAAAATATCTTTCTGTTCCGATTTCTGAAAAGTTATCTGTGTGTAGAGCGAAATCCAAATGTAGAGCGAAATCCAAAATGGCATTTTGCGCAGGTAAATGGCCCGTGACCTTTGCGCGTACAAATACCGCTCGGATTCTGCCTATTTTAACATCATCCGGCGGTATATTATCAGTCAAGTCGTATTTAAACCGCTTATAAACGGGCCTTAAAATCCATCCCGATCTTGTTTAGTTCTCTCCAATATCGACCTACTGCGGAATGGCTAATTTTTTGCCCGGACAATTCAGATAGAAAGTCGGCTGCCTCTTCTATCGATATTCCCTGTAAATAACACCGCATCAAATCAAGCTCACATCCCGCCTTGCTTATAAGCGACGGCTGAACTCTCTTTTTGTTTTTTTGCCGCTCCAGGAATGCCGTCCAAAGTTCACGCGACACAACATCCAGTTTGCTTTCCTGGGGGCCTGTAGTCCGCTCTGATTCACCCAATATCCCGCGAGGCGTAATCTCTACCAGTCCGGCCATTGTATCAGCAGCGGCCTCACATTCGCCGACAGGCGTTTGAAGTCGCAAGTTATAAGGTCGTTTCTTCATCTGTTCAACCTCACTGTCAATTTCCCGTTATAATATCGAAAAGAGCCGCACGGCAGCACCTTGTATTGCTTCATGGACTTTAAGCCGTTGTTCCTGGCAAGATCACACATGACGGTTTTGATTGCTTCTGCTCTTGCCTTTTCATTTAAGATGTTGTCTTCGATTTCGCTTAATGTCTCCAGACAGCTATCCAGTGCCTCGTCAAGTATTTC
Source organism: Phycisphaerae bacterium (assembly GCA_029858345.1). Lineage (GTDB taxonomy): Bacteria > Planctomycetota > Phycisphaerae > Sedimentisphaerales > Anaerohalosphaeraceae > 4572-13. The sequence continues at coordinate 7,476 of JAOUFG010000113.1, read as the reverse complement.
CAAGTCGCCTGCCTGAAAAACCACTTTTCCAACACCGCGATTTTTATATGCGATACTCCGGCATTGTTTACATCTGGAATAACGACCGTCCAAATTAGTCGCTTGTCGATGAAAAGCCGATAGCGGTAAAGTCGCCTTACAAGTGCAGCATTGCTTTGTTTTTTTGCTTCCCATAGACTACGCCAAACTAACAAGGTCAATTCTAAATTTCACGACCATAAAACCCTCCATGGTGTACCGGTATTGGGGTGATAATACCCTGAAATTATTAAAAATTGCATTGTAATAAACAGAACCTTGATGAGAGTAGGAAGCCGGAGGCCGTTGATCTAAACTTGAAACAAATATTATAAAAGCATCCATCTGCTCGCGAGCTATTTCATAAGACCCACCATAAGCCCTGAGTGTCCCTAAAATCGGAGCAGTAATGCCTCTGTGACCCATATTCATAGAATATAAGCCGTTTAATCCGGCCGGCCCTGTAAAAGTCCTTTGTGGTGATGGTGGATTGATCCCGACAGTCAGTTCTTTACCCAATAATGTAGCAAGTTCTGTTGGCATTATATAAACTCAAATACTGGCCGGACGGCTGAGGTTAGGACCGCCCAGCCACAACGTTAGAAAAAGCTGTTAACTGTTAGAAGGCAGAATCAACTCTGTCAAGCCCGCCTCGGTTGCATTGACCGGCATCTTATCCGGTATGCCGATTGCAACCGCCGAAATATAGCTTGACGTTCCGCTGCCGTCGCCCGCCGTTGGCGCGTTGAGCCGCATAAATCGCTTGTGGCTCTTTTTCAGATCCACGACAATCAAAAATAGCCCGCCGTCTTCATCCGCTGCAATCGCATCGGCAAGCGTTGCGTTTGCAACGTCACTGTATGAGCCACCTTCGGTGTCGCATTCCTCAACTTTAATCGCGTTGGCTGCTGCCGTCGAGCCGACCGCCGCCGCCAGATCACCGGCATGAACCAGGAACGCCAACTCAAGCAGGCCCCGCGTATCCACCGCCGCATTATTCGCAAAAACGGTATTGTCCACACCTTGCGGCTTGACTAATCCGGCGTATTGTAATTGTTGTAAAATATTCATTTTTAACTCTCCGTTAAAACCGTTTTAATGTTGTTATAAATCCGGGCCGGACAAAAATCACGGCCCGGATAATATCAGCCAAACTGCCTCATCCACAAACAGCCCGGCCCGTCAATTGAGTCCCTAAGAGGCGGCCGTAATCAAGCCGACAATCGGCCCTGGATTTGTTGTGTCGCCGCAGCCGAACGTATTGACATCGATACGCTCAACCCCGATAATTCCCGTCTGATAGTTCTTAAAGAAAACATCGCGGCTCTGCTCAATGGTTAATACTTTCCGTTCGCCAAGGTATGAACCGGCGCCCAGATCACCCAGGATGCAGGGAATCTGGCTGTTGGCTTCTGTCTTAGGCATCGCCGAAACAAACTCAACCTCATAACCAAGGAAATGACGCGCCTTTTTGTCCGAAAGAATCTCAAAGATGTTAGCCACGCCCGCCGCTTGAGCCAGTGCCCAGCACACACCATTGTAGAATTTTTTGGACATATACCATTTCGCCGACTCGTCAAAATCTTCCGGCAGCAGCGAAATCACATCGCGGAAATCCTGCAAAGTGATCTCGCTCCAGGCATTGCCGGAGGCCACTTTCAAGCCAGCGATTTCACTGATCGTGTCGCTGATTGACATGAATTTACCGACAATACCGGTATGCCCGAAATACGTCGAAGTGCCGTCGCCCAGGAAACCGACAAGGTCTTCTTTTTTCGCCATGCTCCTGGCAATTGACAACCCGACAATGTAACCGATGGCAACCAATGAATCCTCGTCGAGTTCATTACTGACTTTCGCCAAAGCCGCCCACGTCTTCGGTTGCAGCTTAACCTGCGAAAAGCTCACGTCGGAGTCGGTGACCTCGCCGCCTTCACCCGGACAATAAACCGTCATATCCGTTTCGATTTTCGGAACGTTTGTGATACCGCCGCCGATTTTCAGAACGGATGTATTCTTGCGGAATTTTCCGTATTTGGCCATCAGGTCGATAATCCGGCTCGTTGCCTCATCGGGCACCAGCACGCCGCCGCCCGCTGCGGTCAGTTCTCCCATATCTTTTTTGCCCAGGGCGGCCAGTACACATTCACCGATCATTTTGGCATGTTCTTCAAAAAATAAAATACCCGGCGCGTCTTTGTAGTCGCTGCCAAAATGACTCATGCCGCGTAAACTCTTTATGGTATTTGAAAGCTGTTTGATATACTCTTTGGCTTGTTCCAGATCGCCTTCAAAATCGTCCATGCGTTCACCGGCGGCTTTGAAACCGTCGGCGACATCTTTTGTTGTTGCATAATTCATTGTTATACTTCCTTAAGAATTCGTTGTCTTTTTGTTAAAAACCACTGACCAGCTACCAGCGTTACCAGCAAAAATAGAAGCGGGCGGCTGGTGACGCCCGCTCCAATTAGAAAGGAGGTATTTTCGCCCTGCACTGAACACAAAGACATTCGCCCCGCACCGTGCAGGAAGCAGCAGGAAAAACAGTCTTTTGTATTCACGAAAATCATGGAAAAGAAAACCCTTTATCGCTTGCCGACGAGCTCGACAAAACTGGGGCCTTCAAATATCGGCGTTTGCTTAACGTGCTCAATCGCCGATTCGACCCCGTTAGATTCAACTAATTCAAACAGCTTGATTTCCTCTTCAGAAAATCCGTATGACTCAGGATTCCTTCCCGGACAGCGCATCAAGTCCTTATATTTCTTGTATTTTTCGTAAAGCTCTTTGCTGCCGAACGCCTGGACCGCCTTGCGTTCGCGTTCGGCAATCGCCCCGGCCAGCGATAACGGCTTTGATTTCGATTCTAAGCCGTTAATACTTTTTCCAATGTCACGGTCGGACTCGTCGTCGATATCGCCTCCACAGCAATCCTCGATCATAGAAAAATCCTCAAAGTCGTCAGAACCGCAGGAGTCTTGGAAATCCTTCAAAACCGCAACCTCGGCAGGGGTGAACTTTTCCCATGCTTCCGAATCCGGCGGGATATTTAGAAACGCATCACCATGCTCATAAGTCAATTCGTCGTACCGGTCCAACAACTTGCAGAACGCCTCATCATCATTCAAAATACGCAGCTTTTCGGCCTCGATCTTTTTCTGCTGCACAAACGATTTCGACTTGCTCAACGCCGCCGGATTCGCAGGGACAGTAACACACGATATCTCAAAAAGTTCAATAGATTTGAAAATTCGCACCCGTTTGCCGGCATGCGTTTCATCGGCCCACTCAAGCCCCCGAAACCCGATACTAAACGCCCTCTGGAATCGATCGCGGTACAGTTTCCAATATTCGTTCCCAAGCTCGGTGTCCGCAAATTCAACGGTGATTAAAGTCCGTTTTCCCTGAAATGAATACGAAACAACCTTGCCAACCACCGGCGACCTGCCGTCCTGGAGTCTGTGGTTGTGACCGGCTAAAATGATCGGGTTCGCCATGTATGCCTTCATGGCTTTTCTCATCGCAGCAGCGGTAACGATCTCATTGTCGCGGTCGATGATCTCCGCCGATGCAACCGCCGTAATCTGCCGTTCATCCGGGGCGATTTCTTTTACAGAAAAAGACCGAAGCGATTTCACTTCGGCCTCTTCGTTTGCCGATTTCGGCACAAAATAAGACGTAAAATCGACATCCTTATCGATCGTAACTTCGTTCGCATTCATGGCATCCTTGCCTTATAATAAACTGTTAAGAACCTTAAATACACTCCGAGGCCATCTTGATACCAAGAATAAAACCTCGCAGTTCCAACGCCTCGCCTTCGCTCTCTTGCTCAAAGTTCACGTCTGCGAGACTGTCAATCATTTTATCGACAATACGGTCTGAATCAAAGCCGCCTGTACCCATCATCCGATGAAGCAAAATCAGTTTCAATCGCTCGTCGACAGAGGCCTGGTCGATAAACAGCCGCTCAATTGCATTTTCCCAATCCTTCTGCTGGTCTGGTTCCGTATTTTGCCTGCTTGCTATCTGAATCATATCGCCACCTCCTTTCTCGAATGGCGTCTCGATTCAAGATACACCCCGACACATTGAACTTCAGCCGGTCCGAGTTCGCTCAAAAACGAAGCGGCCTCAACTTCACTTTCAACATACGGCAACAATAATTGTAGAACTTTCTTCTTTTCCATTGCTTCCATAATAAAGACTCCTTAAAATTGAGTTGTGGATGTCCTGCTGCATAATCGCCTACGCAAGCGTGCAGCAGTACTCAAATACGGCCCTGGGGGATTCGTACAGTCCCCCGGGGCCTGACTAAATCCATTTTTCCCGATGGATGGACGACAATATAAAATTTCAAAGAACATCATAAATAGAGAGCTTCTTCAAAATCTCGACAAACCTTATTGTAATAAAGCAATTGGTCTTCAAGGTCTCGTTCTAACTGCTGTATTTTTGTCCGCTCCCAGTTGAGACCTGCCGCTTGCTGCCGAAGCATCAAAAGTGCTTTTCCGGTAGCATATATTTGTTTGGCGGTCGCTGCAATATGCGACTCAACATACGGTTTCAGCTTCTGAAACAGAGCTTTCGATCCGAACTCAAACCGCTGGTCTGTCAGATCAATGATGCTTACGCCGAAAGTGCGAGCGTAACATCTCAGAACTCGTGGACCTGGTAATGCCTCGCCTTTTTCATAGCGTCGAATTTGACGAGTTGTGATTCCAACGTAGCCCGCCAAATCCGTCTGGCTCAAGTGCGAATCCGTCCGCAAACATCGGAGTTTCTCAGCCAACGTTTGCGTTTTCATAATTCACCTTTCTATTTACTTTTCAATTAGACCCTCGCGAAAAGATGCGGGGTTTTTCGCTTGTGAATTTTGCGTTTCTATGATAAGAACAGCAGCAGCGGTACCGGCGTCTAAGTGGTCGCGTTGTGCCCTGGCATTGACAATGGAAACGGCTACTGGGTTCTTGATGATAACTTTTTTAACGGGTTCGCCTTTTTTGTTGCGGCTCATAATCGACCTTATGTTGCATTATTTTTTTGTATTTACAGTATAATATCGTAAATATATTATATTATCAATATAATTTTTATGGATTTTTGTATTATGAGTGAAAATTTTTCTATAGGTTTTGGTGAAAGATTATCTAACCTTAGAAAATCAAAAGGGTTAAGCCAAAAGCAATTAGCGGACACATTGGGTTACAAGCAACCCGCATCCGTTTCAAGTATAGAAGCAGGTAAAACACCGCCGGGCATAAACGCCTTAGTTAAAATCGCTGACATATTCCAAGTTGATCTTCACTGGCTCATCACCGGCGAACATATAAGCACTCAAAAACGGCTCGATGCACACCTGAAAGACGTTTCAAAGCAATACAGCGAATTGGTCCAGGAATATAACGTCGCCCAGGAGATCGTCCAAGACTTTGAGTTGCGCAAGGAACGCGGCGAGAAACTTACAAAGGATGAAGAAGGTCGCCTATTAGAAAACAAGGGACGCAGCCGATCACTTCCAAAGATGATGGAACAATTCTTAGAGCAGCAGGCCGACATACTCAAAGCCATCCAACAGCCAGACAAAAGACTCTAAGTACTCTACTTTTCAGGGTTTTTCTGAGTTTTCCTGATTTTTGTGTACATTTGTGTACTTTAGTGTAAATCGTACACTCCAAATCGTATAAAATCGACGTTTTTAAGCCAAAAACAAATTAACGACCTGAAAACACCGATAAATTTTCATTTCCTGAAAAAAATAATTTCCATTTTTTTGGCTTCAACAGTCAATTTTACCGTTTCGCGGCACAAATCGGTCATTTGTGCCAGGAAATCACAAAATTTCAAATATTAAGAAAAATCTTAACATTTCGACGTAACCACCTGAAAAAACAGCCATTTACCGCATTTTCAGCTAAAAAACCCCCACTTCCGCAACCGCTTCCGCACTTCCGCAAAAAACTTCCGCAAAAAACTTCCGCTAAAAAAGCGGACTTGGAATAGGACTTGGAGACTTGGAGTAAAAACTTGGAATAGATCACCCTCGTTTTTCGGGCGTTGAAGCCGTTTTTAAACGCATTTTCCGCTTTTTTGAAGCCGTTAAACGGGTTTAAATAAAAGACTTAAAATGTCTATGGTACGGGCCATTTAGACTTCGCAAAATTCCCAAAATCACCCTCACGGGCCATCTTTGCGAAGCCGGAATATTGGCTCACAAAATCTTAATAAATGCCCTTTAAGACCCCGCCATCCCAAGGAATCCCAAGGAATGCCCGGCAATCCCACGGTTCTCCAACTTATGCCATATCCCGTTTCGTTTTACAATATGATCCCGCCTCCGTCCTGAAAAGCCCCCTCACGCCCCCGTCATCCCGCATAATCCCACTCATCCCCGCCCAATCCCATCAACTTCCGCTTTATGCCATATCCCGCTTCATTTTACAGCGTGTGTAGGGCGACAGGCAAAGTGGCGCCGAGCGTCTTAAAGTGGCGCAAGCCATCCGCGCGTACAAATACCGCCCCGGCATCCGTGCCAGTTTTGGCGGTCTGAACTCCACAATAAATTTTTATTTTTCTGCCTTTTTAAATCCTATTTAAAAGACAGTTAAAACTCAGTCTTCCAGGCCGGATTCCCGACCGGACACCTCTCCGATTCGACATACGACTTAGCCGGCAGCCAGCACTTACAAATTCGACAGAAGAGCTTTCGGCCCTTTTTGTAGTCCTAGTCCGGCAGCGGCGTCCAGCCGATCAGGTCTTTAATATCTTTTGCGAACTGGATCAGCCCGCCATTCCGCATGACCCATAGACCGAACTGCCACTTCTTTATCCAGGTCTTATTGTCGCATTGCCTGCAGGCCATGAGCCGCTGTCTTGACAAGCCATATCGCCTGGTTGGCAGCCGAAAATATGTCGCCAGAAAATAACGCAACGTTCCTTCAGCGATCTTACCAACCTTAATAATATTTTCACCACAACATGACATTACTTAGGACTCCAAGATACGTTGAATACATTTCTTTCCTGCGCACCAAGTCGCCAATAGGTGAAATCGCAGGAGTCAGATCCTGCTATCTTACATTGCGTATTAGATATTTCATCGAGACTCATTCCAAAAACCGGATCTTCTATGTCATAACAATCACTGTGAAGGTTTGTTTTATGAAATCCAACGAATCCCTTAGTTGTATCAAACACACGATTACAGCCAACATATCGCCAATGAGGTGTAAGCCCTCTTGCTTTCAGATATAATTCCACATTAAATAACCCTGAAAGCGTTTCTTTTGAGGATACGGAACTTTCCTCATCATAAGTTCCTTCAGCACAATTTAGGGTGTTCGCTTGAAATAGTGTTATATTTCAAGGAACTTTTTGGATTTGTCCGATAACAGTGGCATGGTTTAACTGTTTTTTTAGGAGTACTTACCATGCCAGCAAAACTGATTGACCAAACGG
>JAOUFG010000197.1 GCA_029858345.1 Phycisphaerae bacterium | reverse complement strand
GATCTGCTCAAGCTGCTCAAGGCTGGCTAAATAGAACCTTTTCGCGCTTGTGTTTCCCCCCTGCCCCATATTAAGAATAGTGCACCTTCGTGGATGACGTGCACCATTTTACCGGCACCAAGGGGCACCACGCATGAGAAAAAACGGGGAAACAAGGGGTTTTATCGTAGAATTCCAGCACCACCCTCCTGCCGTTTCCGGCAATTCTCCCGTCTATTCCGCCTCTTACGCCAAACCGGCCATCTCCTGGGACAACACCCAGGTTCAGGGCCATATTCTGTCCACAACCGGGCATAAGGTAGTAATGCCGCACGGGTCAGCGATTCGGGCACAGAATCGCGACAGGGCGCGGAGAACGGCGGGAAACGATGGCCCGGAAAATTACCGGAATTTCGGGAAACTCAGCGAATTGAACGCGGGTGGGCCAGCGGGAATGGAATCGAATCTCGATTATGTCGAAGGAAACCATTTTCATAAATAGCTCACACATGAAAGAACCTAACACATGCTTTGATTATGAATGTGGGTGCTCACAATGAAAGAAAACAAGCCGAGCCCATCCACGCAACGCTATCGTGCGCATCCAGTTCATGTAACGATCAGTCAGTGGCGAGAAAAACTACGAAATGAACGGCCCGGAAACTTTATTGAATTAGGGCAAGAATCCAAGGATGCATATGTGCGTCTGCGGTGGATACTAAGAGACATTAAGGCCAGATTAGATAGAATGGATCCGATGCTGGCTCAAATTAATATTCTTCAAAACATCAATAATATAATTTCAAATCTTCAGAATCCTTGGTCTCAATACTATAGTAATCCAAATGGCAACTGGCAAGTACTTAACAATCATACAGATGCAATTGTAAGTCAATCCCAGCCCCTTCCACAGGACAGTGGGGTTCATGCTTCTTTGGAAAGCCTTGATGAACTTCGCAACGACATGGAGACCGTTATTGACAACGCGCGAAAGGCAGTCGAGGAACTAGGAAAATCTGCAGCAGGTTCTGATGATAAATTCAATAATGCCAACAATAAAGTAGATGAGTTGGTTGCTGAAATCGCCACCCAGAAAGCGCGACTTGATCAAATGTTAACCCAACATAATGAAACTTTTTCAAAAGCACAACAAGAACGCGCAATACTGTTTACAAACACAGAGCAAGATCGCCAAACAAAATATGGAGAATCACAAGAAAAAAGAAAGCAATTTTTTACTGAAATTACAGATGAGTTTAAAGAAACAGCAAATAATGTAATCAAAGAACATCAGGGGCAACTTAAAAATATCGAGATTGATGGACAGTCAAAATCCGATGAAATAATAGATTCTATTAATAGCCAGCTTGATAAGGCAGTTGAAATTGTCGGTACTATAGTAAAAACAACCATGAGTGGAAACTATTTAATTTCGGCCAATAGGGAATATAGAAATGCTTGGTTGATGCGGGGAGTTGCAATCTTAGCATTTTTAGGGATGGGTGGAATGGTAATCTGGGCTGTGGGTTCAATGAATATCGGCCCAACTGGAATAGATTGGAGCACTTTCGCATTCAGGTTATCCCTTGGTACAGCTTTTTTAATTCCAGGCTTTTACTGCGCGAAGGAGTCCTCCCGGCATTGGATAGCCGAAAGGCAAAATCGAAGAATAGCCTTGGAATTGGCAGCGTTGGACCCGTTTCTTGTTAAGCTGGATGAGGCAAAACAAAAAGAAATTATCGAGAAGAAAGCCGATGAGTATTTTGGGCACGGATCTTCTCACTCAGTAGAGGATGACTTCCCAACATTGAAGGAAGTCTACCTCCGTGGCGATCAGTTATTTAAAATTGTCGAACGAGTTGCAAAAATTGTCCATGGAGGGGGAAGGTAATATTTTCCAGGTCACCCAAAGTATCTACTCCCCTTGGGCCCCCTTCTTCTATGAGAGTCCTTTGTAAATCAAGCCCGGCTGACGTCCTGGGATGCGCCTATTCTTCTATCCGAGCGCGGGGAGTTATCCCCTGCCCATGCAGGTGCTTCAGGCTTCGGTGGTGACTGCCCCATCTCACAACGAGGGTTTAC
>JAOUFG010000196.1 GCA_029858345.1 Phycisphaerae bacterium | reverse complement strand
TGAACAATGGTAACTGATATAAATTCAGGAGCTGAACTTGCGACAATCTCGCGACAAAACTTGTGACAGACTCGCGACACAGCTTACGACAGGGCTTGAGGAGATGAGTTGTTTCTGCTCAGCACAAGGTGTCCGATTATTGCTGCAAACCCATCACCCTCGTCCGGTAACTGGAAATCAAGGTAGAATTTGGCTTCACTGGTCCTGTTGGCGGGAAACCTTGTTGTAAGGGATTTCGTTATTTAATATCGAATAGTTACGAGGCATGCGGGATTGGAGACTGGTTTGCGGTATGTCTGCGTTCCCTCCACCAAAATGAAGGCAAACCAATCCATAACCTCGTCCGATATCTTGGTAGGTTTATTTTCCTTTTGTATTAGCTGGTTAGTCTGTTTTTGCGTTGATGGTCAACTCGTCATGCAATCGTTTTTTTAGGAAAGTGGGTTTCATCCTGTTTCTTTTCGCATCCTGAATTTTCTGAATTTTTTCTTCCATTCTCGGGACCCTGTCCGGTTGCTAATATTTTTGGCTGCATCCGCTCGCCAACGATATCATCGGTGTACTGGTTGATTGCCTTCATAATTCCCTCAAACAGCTCATTAATATCCATTGAAAATCTCCTTGCTATGAGAGCCAATTTCAAAAGTCAGGAACTCGGCGGTAGTTTTTTTTAAAAATTAGCCGAAAAAGATGGATATCATATTGAATAAATTAAGAAAGTGCTCTATTACCTTCTTGATTCTCCCAAATCAAGAAAAGGACGGTAATATGAGCACTCTCTTTGACGTTTGGAATACCATACAAACCCAACTTTTTCCATCCTTTGAGCAACAACTTGATCCGCTTTCCGATAAGGAACGCGAATTCATACAGGTTGTTTCCTTGCTCGATTTGCCCGACCACATGAAAGCATACCGTTGGCGAGGGTTCGGGCGTAAGCGAAAAAGCCGTCTGGCCATGGCAAAAGCCTTTGTTGCAAAATCTGTTTATAAGTTTGAAACAACCGATATTCTTATCGAATATTTAAAAGGTTGTCGAAATATCAGGCGATTATGCGGATGGGAATTACCTGGCCAAGTGCCTTCACCGCCGACCTTTTCCCGCGCCTTTACCGAGTTCGCCAAGGACAAGCTGCCACAAAAGATCCATGAAGCAATGATTAAAAAACATTGCGGTCACAAGCTTGCCGGCCACATCAGTCGGGACTCCACCGCCATTGAATCGCGGGAGAAACCGATAAAAACCCTGGCGCCTAAGGCGGCGCCCAAAGGCAAACGCGGTCGTCCGCGTAAAAACGCGGTGGTTGTTCCCAAACCTCGCAAGCGAGTAGAACTTCAAGCCGAAAGAAGTCTGGAAGAGAATCTGAGCGATTTGCCGACCACCTGTAATGTCGGCACCAAAAAAAACAGCAAAGGGTATAAGACGACCTGGATCGGTTATAAGCTTCATATGGACTGCATCGATGGAGATATTCCGGTCAGCACCATTCTTTCATCGGCGTCATTGCATGATTCTCAGGCCGCGATACCTCTGGCGCAGATGAGTTCCGAACGTGTAACCAATCTTTATGACCTGATGGATGCGGCTTATGATTCACCGGAAATTCACGCATTCAGTAAATCGCTGGGGCACCGTCCGATAATAGACAACAATCCGAGACGAGGAGAAAAGATTCTTATGGACCCTGCGACGAAATCCCGCTTCGCGCAAAGAAGCAGCGCCGAGAGAGTCAATTCCAATCTCAAGGACAATTATGGTGGTCGCAACATCAGGGTAAAGGGAGCCTCCAAGGTAATGGCCCATCTGATGTTCGGCGTGGTATCAATTACAGCAATACAGATATTTCGACTGCTGCTATGACAAAGAACGCTACAGCATATTGTTCATAATGACGTTAAATGGCCGTTGATGGACAGGTGTTGTCAAAAATCGATGTTTTGAGCTTGTTGCCGGCCCGTCAATATGTTTTACGCGACCATCGTGCAGTTGCTATCAAAAAAACCCAGATTCGGCCATTTTTAAAAAGCCGACTCGAATCGTTTTGAAATTGGCTCAAACAATTAAAAATTGGGCA
>JAOUFG010000017.1 GCA_029858345.1 Phycisphaerae bacterium | reverse complement strand
TCGAGAATTTCTTGTTTTCGTATTTCAAATCGTCGCTCCATGACTTTTCCTTTCCATGGGGACTATTCCCCTGGAAAGTTATTCGTATAAATGACTTACAAAACTTTAATTATGTTGGACAGTAAAAGTATGAATCTTTGACATTTCTGTACCTTGTCTTGAAGGGATTGCAGAAATGCCCTTTCACAGCGATCCCGGCTTTTAAAAGACGCATTCTTTAACTCTTCAATTGTCAACCGCACCTTTGGCAATTCACGATCCCAACTGTATGTATTGCCGCTTTCAAAGCTGAGCCGTGCTTCGAGTGTGACCACATAATCGGCAACCGTTTGCAATATCGCTTTCTCCATTTTACATGCCCTTCCCTGGAACATCGTTCCAATAAAAGTTGAATCAATTATGCACACGCCAACAGCTGCTTGTAGATGGCGGTTACCTTGGCCGCTGAATCCTCCCATCGAATCGTTTCGACCTCGGTGTGACCGTTTTCGCGAAGCGTTGTTCTCAGGGGCGGGTATCTTAAGACCGACACGATCTTATTGGCCAACTCATCGATGTCCCAAAAGTCGGCCTTTAATGCGTGTTGCAGGACTTCGGAAACACCGCTTTGCTTGCTGATCAGAACGGGGACTTCGTGCTTGAGGGCTTCAAGCGGAGCAATGCCAAACGGTTCGGAAACGGAAGGCATGACATATAGATCCGCCATTTCATACGCCCGATCAACATCCGCCCCCCGCAAAAAACCTGTAAAGAACACTTTATGGCCTATGCCGAGTGATGCGGCGTATTCGATCATCCGATGCGTCATGTCGCCATCACCGGCCATAATGAATTTAACATTCTCCTCGACCTCCAGGACTTTTTTGGCCGCCGCAATGAAATACTCCGGACCTTTCTGCAGGGTGAGGCGTCCGAGGAATAAAACGATTTTGTCAGAGAAGTCCTTAACTACCTGGCCATGACTGCTGCCGTTACATTCAACGCCATTGTAAACCGTTTCGATTTTGCCGGATGACACGCCATAGTGGCGCATAATGATATTCTTTGTGTATTGACTAACGGCGACCACCTTATTGGCAATGTGCATACCGGCTCGCTCCACATTATAGATTGTCTGGTTTACGTTCTCGCCGCTACGATCAAATTCGGTTGAATGAACATGGACGATGAGCGGCTTCCGCCTTGACTCGGCCACGGCGATTGCGGCCGGATAGGTCATCCAGTCATGCGCATGAATCAGATCAAAATCTTCCAGATCGGCTATCTCGACGGCCTTTGAGGCATACCGATAAACTTGTTCGTATATATCCCCGCCGTAATTCCCCGAGCATTTTGAAGAAGCGCACTGCCACGAGAAAACAGAAAAGTTGTTTTTCTGTGGCCGGCACCCTTCGGATGTGCCACAGGTAGCATAGGGTGCCAGCGATGAGGCAATCGGCCTAAAACTGACATTCTCAAATTCATTGGCCTGAATACATCCTTCAGTGCTGAGTATCTTGACCGGACAACAAGAACCTCCGCTGCTTGTCCTGGGGAGCACAAATGTTATTTGTGTGCCCATTTGGCTCATGGCCTTGCTTAACCCATAACAGGCGGTGCCCAGTCCGCCACTGATAAAGGGTGGAAACTCCCATCCCAGCATAAACACTTTCATCGTATCGCGCCCTTCCTGAAACTTCAGCGAAGATTAAGCATATGCCTGATCTTCATCGTTCATTGACAATGTTCGACAGCCGATAGATGTTTTACTCAGGTTCGAAACTTAGACAATCAACCTCGCTTCCCTGATAGCCAACTTCGATTTCTGAACATTCGCACTCAAGGGAACTGTTGTGTACGCAGGAAGCAACTTTACACGCTCCAACATGGGCCGTAACCTCGCTGTCTCCACCTTTCAGGATAGACTGACAAAGCGTGTCACATGTTGGATGAACCGTGTCGCCGATCGTGATTGCAAAAGCATGGCATTTATTATCTGTGTTATAGGAACACCCGATGGCTCCGCATTCTCTAACCCTTGCCATGTTCATGATCTCACCTCTCTTTTCTGATTCTTAGGGTGTCATTTATATTTCGAATAAACAATATTTGAAATCATAACGTATGCTGTAGCGTTTTGAGGAAATTGACTTTCTGCAGAAAAATGGCATTCAGTTGATACAGATGATACATCAGTGAGGAGATGTTTCTATCACTAAGCGGGGCACTTCTTTTGAAATCGCGTGCGTTCTCTCCCATCTCAGACCTCTGAAATAAAAACGCGATTGCTGTTAGTTTATTCCTGTGTGCCGCATCGATGAACTTTACACTATCAATGCTATCGACTCTTCATTTAAAGTCAACAAGAATATAATCAACTTTATTAAAATTTTCCATATCATACACGACTCTTCTGGTAGGTTTTTACAGGGGGGCGTGAAACGAACTTTCCTTAGAGATGTGGATGCTTGGATTTATGGATGCCGGATTCCCGGATCAACTTCGGGACAAGCCCCCTCCGGTATGACAGGGAAAATGAAAAAAATCCCTGCTTCCACTGAACTAACTGAGCGACGGCGGAAGCTTGTTTATTGTAGCTCAAGCTTCCAGCTTGAGAACCGAAGCAGGATTTCGGCGAGCTCAGTCGAGTCGATGCTTCGGCCACTTTATTCTCAAGCAGGGACGCTTGAGCTACTTTAAATTCCGAAGCAGGATGCTTCCCGCTTCGCTAAAGCTATGCCGGACAGGTCGCCCACACTATTGTATTTGACCTTTTTGGGATTTTCTGTACAATCGTTAGCTTAATTGTAATCTGATTAAGGAAGGCGATTTATGGCTCGAAAAGGGATTATTTTGGCCGGCGGCAGCGGGACGCGGCTGTATCCGGTGACGCAGGCGGTCAGTAAGCAGCTTCTGCCGGTGTATGACAAGCCGATGATCTACTATCCGCTAAGTGTACTAATGCTGTCGGGAATCCGTGAGATTCTGATTATTTCCACGCCGCAGGATCTGCCGCAGTTTCGGAATTTGCTCGGCGACGGTTCGCAGTGGGGGCTGTCGTTTGACTATGCCGAGCAGCCGCGTCCGGAAGGGCTTGCCCAGGCGTTTATCATCGGCAGGGAGTTTCTGAACGGCTCGCCCGCGTGCCTGATTCTCGGCGACAACATCTTTTATGGCCACGGGTTGATGTCGGCGCTGCAATCGGCCGTTGCGAATGAAGATGGTGCGACCATTTTCGGGTACTATGTGCGTGACCCGCAGCGGTACGGCGTGATCGAGTTCGACAAAGACGGCCGTGTTCTCAGCATCGAAGAAAAACCCCAACAGCCCAAATCCAATTACGCGGCGGTGGGACTGTATTTTTACGATTCACAAATCCCGGATGTCGCGGCGAGTATCAAGCCATCGCTCCGGGGCGAGCTGGAAATTACCGATGTGAATAAGGCCTATCTTGAAATGGGCAAGCTAAAGGTTCAACTGCTGGGTCGCGGCACGGCCTGGCTGGATACGGGCACGCATGACTCGATGCTGCAGGCGGGCAATTTCGTACAGACCGTTCAGCAGCGGCAGGGGTTGATGATCTCCTGTCCCGAAGAAATCGCTTATCGCCTTGGCTGGATCAGCGAAGACGATGTGCTCCGTCTGGCGGAACCACTGAAGAAAAATCACTACGGCGAATATCTGATACATCTTTTGAAGGAACAGCGCGGATGAATATTATTGAAACGAGTATCGAGGGGGTGTTGATTTTCGAGCCGAAAGTGTTTGCCGATGCGCGCGGGTTTTTTATGGAGACGTGGAGCCGGGATCGCTATCGCAAAGCGGGGGTGGATGCAGCTTTCGTGCAGGACAATGTGTCATCGTCCTCGAAAGGCGTGCTGCGGGGCCTGCATTATCAGTGTCCGCGGCCGCAGGGCAAACTGGTGCAGGTGTTGCAGGGCGAAGTGCTGGATGTGGCGGTCGATATTCGTGTTGGGTCGCCGACATTCGGCAGGGCGGTCACATGCATCCTTTCGGAAGAGAACCATCGGCAGTTTTATGTGCCCCAAGGGTTCGCGCACGGATTTTGTGTGCTGAGCGAGACGGCGCTGTTTTCCTATAAGTGTACGGATTTTTATTGCCCTGAATGTGACGGCGGCGTGCTCTGGAACGACCCGGAGATTGGAATCGACTGGCCGATTGCGGAGCCAATCCTTTCCGAAAAAGACACCAAATTGGCTCGTCTGAAAGATATTCCGAAAGATCGCCTGCCGGTGTATGCGGGGGCATGTAAATGAGTTTCACTGCAATCACCATTTTGGGCGGGCGGGGGATGCTGGGCAGCGATCTGGCGGCTGTTGCGGCCGGTCGCGGCTTGAGCGTGCGGGTGTATGATCTGCCGGAGTTTGATGTGACCGATGAGGCGCAGGTCGAAGAGGTTGTTTCCCAGAGCGAGGTCGTTATCAACTGTGCGGCTTATACCAATGTGGAAAAGGCCGAAAGCCACGTGGAACTGGCCAATCAGGTTAACGGGTACGCGGTGGGCCGGTTGGGGCTGATTGCCAGCGGATTAAACGTACCGGTGGTGCATATCAGTACCGATTTTGTTTTTGACGGTGCAACACATGCGCCGTATCGTGAAACAGACGCCACGAATCCTCTCAGTGTGTACGGCGGTTCGAAATTGCTGGGTGAGACGCTGCTGGTCGAATCGGGTTGTGACCATTGCATTGTACGTATTCAATGGACTTACGGCAGGCACGGGACCCACTTTATTTCCAAGATCACTGAAGCGGCGAAGACGCGTGATGTCCTGACAGTGGTGGATGACCAGGTTGGGTCGCCAACACACACGGCCGAAATTGCTAAGGTCGTCATAGACCTATTGGAAATGGGTTCGTTTCCGGCCGGAATTTACCATTGTGCGGCAAGCGGTTATGCGAGCCGATATGAAATGACGCGGTATTTGTTTGAGCAGCTGGGAATTGCGACAAAAGTCCAACCGTGCAAGACGTCTGATTTTAAAACTGCCGCACGGCGTCCACTGAACAGCCGGTTCGATTGTACAAAGCTGCAGACATTGCTTGGACGGGCAATGCTTTCTTGGCAAGACATGTTGAAAAACTATTTGGAGACACTATGAAAACGATCCTTGTAACAGGCGGCGCGGGGTTTATCGGGGCCAATTTTGTGCGGATGGTGCTGGATGAACATCCCGCTGTTCGTGTGATTAACCTGGATAAACTGACCTATGCGGGCAACCTTGAAAATCTCAAGGGTTATACGGACAATCCGAACCATGTTTTTGTCAAAGGGGATATTTGTGACGGGCCGCTTGTTTCAAAAGTGATTGATGAACATCAGATTGACGGGATTGTCAATTTTGCGGCGGAAAGCCATGTGGACCGGTCGCTGGTGGAACCGGGGGTCTTTATTGAGACCAATGTTCAGGGAACGCTGGTGCTGCTGAAAATCGCGCTGGAGAAAAAGATTCAGCGGTTTTTGCAGGTCTCGACGGATGAGGTATACGGGTCACTGGGCCCGGAGGGGCTGTTTACGGAGACCACGCCGCTGTCGCCGAATTCGCCGTATTCAGCCAGCAAGGCGTCGGCGGATATGCTGGTGGCGGCGTTCGGGCACAGTTGGGGCCTGCCGTATAATATTACCCGGTGTTCGAATAATTATGGCCCGTATCAGTTTCCGGAAAAGATGCTTCCGCTGATGATCCATAATGCGCTGAATGATAAGGAACTGCCGGTCTATGGGGATGGCCTGTATGTGCGGGACTGGCTGTATGTGTATGACCATTGCACGGCAATTTGGAAAGTCCTGACCGAGGCCGATCCGGGTACGGTGTATAATATTGGCGGCAATAACGAAAAGACTAATCTGGAGGTGGTGGGGCTGATTCTGGAGCGGTTGGGCAAGCCCGAATCGCTGATTACGCATGTTAAGGACCGGCCCGGCCACGACCGGCGATACGCGATCGATTCGTCGAAGATCATGAATGGACTTGGCTGGAAACCCACCGTGACATTTAAAGAGGGGGTTCACAGGACGATTGACTGGTACCTGTCCAATACGGATTGGCTCAACCACGTCGTTTCGGGCCAGTATCAGCAATATTACGAAAGCATGTACACCAATCGCTGAAGTACGTGCGGTAAAGATGAACGACTTTACCCTTGACCGGATTGCACCAATCGGTTAACTTCCTGCCTTTAAGTTAAGTTTCGCACTTTTTTAAAATGTAAAGATAGGCAAACTGGCCTATAGGTTACTTTTATGATTTTTTAGCACTTTCGGGGCTTTTTCCGAAAGTGGCATTAATTCAAAACCCCCTTTTTGGTGCCGTAAAAGCCGATTTTGTACTTTTCAAAAGTGCGAAAGCTAACTTTAACAAAGATGGAATAAAATGAGGTTTTATGGAAAAAACAACGGATTTATCTGCTTTTAAGCGTGTTTGGACCTATGTATGGTGCCAGTGGCCGCGTATTGTCGGCGTGGTTTTCTGGTCGATGCTGATGGCTGCCATGCTGTCGGTCAGTATGGTGACACTCATTCCCGTTTTAAAGGTGATGATGGGCCAGGAAGGTCTGCATGGTTATGTGGATCGCAAGATATGCGCTCACCGGTACGGCATGGATTTTTACGTCAGCAATTCGGAGGAGATGAGCCGACAGCTTCTGGTTGTGAATGTGGACAATAAGGGGTGGGCTTTTGAAAACGACCTGCAAGTTCAGGATAAGATCATTGGTGTGACCGCTCCCGATATTTCAGAGCCAACGGTTTCGTCGGCGAAAATGCTGGAATTGTTGGCCACACAAGCCGGTGAACAACCCGTTGAAATTTCGGTACAACATGTTGACGGGCAGGTGACGGTTATTGATCGGAATGCTCCCCCCAAGCCGTTTTATGTTGACTGGGCGCAGTGGCCGGTCAGTTTCATGCCGCGTGGCCAAGAGACCGACGAAATGAGATTACGCGCCATTTTCATCATCGTGATCATTCTTACGATGATCACGATTTTTCGGTGTCTGGCCCGTTTCTATCAAGCCTTTCTGGCGGAAAAGATCGTTCAGATTACGATTACCCGTATTCGTGAGGATGTGTTCCGTCATGTGATGTATATGTCGATCGGGTTTTTCTCGGCCCGCGGCACCAGCGATACCACCAGCCGCATCCTCGGTGATGTGAGCGTGAGCTGCAAGGGTATCAAAATCCTTCTTGGCAAGGCCATTCGGGAACCGTTTAATGCGATCGCGGCGCTGGCGGTTGCATTTACGATCAGTTGGCAGTTAACGCTTATTTTCCTGCTGTCGGCTCCATTTGTGATTGGGTTATTTGCTGTTCTTGGTAAAAAGATCAAAAAAGCCACACGGAAATCACTGGTGGTGACAGCACGTATCTTAGGTCGGATTCAGGGGGCAATGAATGCTCTGCGCGTGGTCAAGGTTTATAATCGGCAATCCCATGAGATTGATCACTACCAGATAGCCAACCGGGCACTGCTCAAACAGAATCTCAAAATTGCCAAAATTGAAGCTGGCACAAACCCGCTGCTGGATGTCATGGGGATGTTTGCGATGTCGGGGGCAATTCTGGTGGGTGCCGCCTGGGTCAGTAATAGATATTCCGGGATTCAGGCCCCCGAATTTTTTGTCCTGATCGCCTTGTTGGGTGTTGCCGCTGAATCCGTCCGTAAGGTCAGCGATGTCTGGAACCATGTCCAGCAGGCCAACGCTGCTGCCGAGCGCGTCTTTGCGGTGATCGATGAGCCGCGCGAACCGGAGGTGGCCGATGCCTTTGATTTAGAGCCATTAAAAGACCGGATTGAATTCAAAGGCATTGTTTTTACGTATCCGGATGCTGCCCAACCCGCTCTGAAAGGGATTGATCTGGAGGTCCCTGCCGGACAGACGGTGGCGGTGGTGGGGCCCAACGGCTCGGGCAAGTCGACCCTGATCAATCTTCTGCCGCGGTTCTATGATCCCGACAGCGGCCAGATTCTGATTGACGGTCAGGATATTCACCAGGCCACCTTGGCCAGTTTGCGCGATCAGATCAGCATGGTAACCCAGAACACGGTTACGTTTAATGATACGATCGCTCATAATATCGCCTATGGAAAGCCCGAAGCAACGGCCGACGAGATTATTCAGGCCGCCAAACAGGCATACGCGCATGAATTTATCGAACCGTTGCCGGAGGGGTACAATACGGTGATTGGTGAGAACAGTTCCGGTTTCAGCGGCGGCCAGCTCCAGCGGATGATTATTGCACGGGCGATTCTGAAAAACCCGAAGATTCTGATCTTTGACGAGGCGATGAGCCAGATCGATGCCGACAGTGAGGCCAAGATTCATGCGGCTCTTGAAGATATCATGAAAGGGCGGACGTGTTTTCTCATCGCCCACCGGTTCAGCACGGTCATTTCCGCCGACCGGATCGTGGTCATCGATGACGGTCGCATCGTCGCCCAGGGCACACATGACGAATTGATGACCTCCTCGGATGTCTATCAGCGTTTGTATGAAACGCAGTTGCTAGGAACTTAAATAATACAATGTGGACAATAGCTTGTTCTTAATCCTGTAAATCAGGAATGTCAAATTAACCTTAAGCGGAAATTCATATGCTAAACGGCAAATCAATTTTAATTACAGGTGGCACAGGGTCTTTTGGCAAAAAATTTGCAGAGACGATCTTGCGAGACTATCCTGAAATTCAAAGAATCGTTATATACTCGAGGGATGAGTTTAAACAGTTCCAAATGAGTAATATGCCTCAGTTTGTCGGCAATGAGAAACTGCGGTATTTTATCGGAGATGTGCGTGATGAGCAACGTCTTTGCCGTGCTTTTGACGGCGTGGATATAGTTGTGCACGCAGCTGCCCTTAAACAGGTGCCCGCATGTGAGTACAACCCATTTGAAGCGGTCAAAACAAATGTGATTGGTGCAGAAAATGTTATCAATACCGCTATCGATAAGAGTGTCAAAAAAGTGGTAGCTTTGAGCACAGATAAGGCCTGCTCCCCCATCAACCTCTATGGTGCCACAAAGTTGTGTTCTGACAAATTATTCATCGCCGGAAATGCCTATGTGGGTTCAAAAGAGACTCGCTTTTGTGTTGTAAGATATGGAAATGTTGCAGGATCAAGAGGGTCCGTAATCCCCTATTTCAAGAAGCTGATTGCTGGAAAAGCTAAATCGCTTCCAATAACCGATGTACGTATGACGCGTTTCTGGCTCGTACTTGAAGAGGCGGTAGAGATGGTCCTTCACGCATTAGAGGTGATGCATGGCGGCGAACTGTTTGTCAGGAAAATACCTTCTATGAAACTTACGGATCTGGCAAAGACCATGGCTCCTGATCTTCCAATTAAAGAGGTGGGGATTCGTCCCGGCGAGAAAATTCATGAGGTCATGATCTCACGAGAAGACTCGATGAATACCCGTGATTTTGGAAATTACTATATCATTGGGCCAAGCATAACATGGTGGAAAACAGCCCAATACCGGTTAGAGGGGCAACCTGTGCCGGAAGGTTTTGAGTATCATAGCGGTAATAACTCAGACTGGCTGACCATTGATCAGATGACAGAGCTGATTTCAAAGTTATAGAAGGTTGAATAATATTTTGATGTTTGAGTAAATGTCCTACGAGAAAGTGTCAAATGGATCAAACAGCGATATTTGATGAAGACCGAAAATACAGCTTAAATCGAATTATACGGCTGATGTCCGGGTTCCCTGAGGACAGACCTTTACCGTGTCGCTATGAGCATGGGCATACTCCTTTCGATGACAAACCGACAAATGATCTGAGGAGTAAAAAAAGATTGATGTTGGTTTATAACAAACGCAGATTTGATACATGGCAGCGATATTCAAAGAAGCCGGCCTACATTATTGGTTCGCCGTTTGTTCAGTATCGAAGACTTAGAAACATTAACCCGGCTAAAGATGCAGACGGAACAGTTGCTTTTCCAATGCATTCCACCCCGAAAGAAGAAGGGGTGTTTGATCGGCGAGAGTATAGTAAAAAATTGAAGGAATTGTCTGATGAATTCCACCCCATCAAGGTCTGTGTCCATGAGCATGATTTTTTGCATGGTTTTGACAACATATACAGAGAACAGGGCTTTGAGATCGTGACAGCGGGGGTCAGAGAAAAGCCGGATTTTGTGGATAAATTTTACGACATACTGCGTCATTGCAAATACGCAACCTCCAATGCTTTTGGTTCTTATCTGTTCTATGCGGTCGAAATGAGGGTCCCGTTTTTTATCTATGGTCCCCGGGCAAGCATCAGGTATATTGGCAAGAAGAACCCTTCAGAAAGAATTGTAAAAGAGGGCGAATTCGGTGCATATATTCAAAAACTTTTTTCGACTTATCCGGAAGTTGCAATAACCGAGGAGCAGAGAGTTGCGGTCGAGCGGGAAGTTGGAGTCGACGATGCGATTAGCCGAGATGAACTCTACCGTTTGCTCATGGATAATTACCGGAGGCAGCGTGTGGAAGATGCGATTCGGTTCCCGTTTCGCCAGCCCAGGAAATTCTTCCAGAGAATGTTTTACAATCTTTCATTTAATAAACAGGTCTAAATTATGAACTATGGTTATGGTAAACAAAGTATAAGAGGCATTTTAAAGAAATGATAATCAATGGCCATATTTGTGTTTTTGTAGTCATTGTAGCCGAAATATTTTCAAAATGTCGCTGGAAACCTTGATTTTTGAGATTGGTTTGATATTCTATCTGGAAGAGATGCTCGGCGGTGTAGCTGGGTTAAGGTATATAATGGTGTATTGAAAATCCCTCCTTGAACGGGAAATATAAGAGGACACTGTCCGGGCTGTAAGAAAAGTCATCGGAGCACATAACCAATGAAAATTGCTGCTATCATTCAGGCACGATGTGGTAGTACACGATTACCGGGCAAGGTTTTTATGGACCTGGAGGGAGAACCGATGTTGGTACGGGTTATCAATCGTGTTGAACGCGCCGCTTCACTGAACTCAGTCATAGTGGCCACAACAGTTGAGCCTGCAGACGATCAAATCGCGGAGTTTTGTGCTGCTCGAGGCTGGCCCTGCTTTCGCGGCAGCCAGGACGATGTCCTCGACCGGTATTACAAAGCGGCGGTTGTCTACAAGGTTGATGGTATCGTTCGCATCACATCTGATTGCCCTCTGATTGAACCGGCGATTGTAGACCGCGTTGTTGAAAAATTCAGAGCAAATCAAACAGAAATCGATTATGTTACCAATAGCAGGCTGGCACCTCTTACTTACCCTTACGGACTTGATACTGAGCTGGTAAGTTTTGAGGCCCTTAAGCGAACATGGACTGAAGCAAAGGAGCCATCCGAGCGAGAGCATGTTACTTTGTATATCTATAGACATCCGGAAATATTCAATATATCTAAATTGGACAATGATGTTGATTGTTCGTATATGCGGTGGACAGTCGATACGAAGGAGGATTTAGAATTTGTCAGACGTATCTATGAACATTTCGGACATGACCAATTTTCTTTCCAGCAGGTCCTGGGAGCGTTGGAGCAGCATCCGGAGTGGCTGGAGATCAATAATCATATTCGTCAGAAAGAAGTGTAGATGAGCTTGAAAAAATCGCAAAGAATTCAAACCCCAAAGACCTTTATTACTGAGAGATTTTGTTAACAGAAATGGCAACTTGACGCTAGGGTTAAGTTTAAATGGAAAAGATATTTGTGACAGGTGGCAGCGGTTTAATGGGCAGCAATCTTGTTATGGCTGCAAAACCCCGCTTTGAAGTCTACGCTTCGTATAATAAAAACAAAGTTGAGATGAGTGGTGTCCAATTCTTGCAAATGGATCTCGCCGACAAATCGCAACTCAAACAGATAGAGAAACTCAATCCCAATCTTATCATAAATTGCGCGGCTCTTACCAATATTGATATTTGTGAAGATGACCCTGACGAAGCATATAGGCAAAATGTACTCACAAGCAAAAACATCGCCTGGTTGGCTAATCAAACCGGAGCTTATCTTATTCATATCTCAACAGACGCCGTTTTCGACGGGGAACGGGGTAATTACAGTGAAGCGGATGAGCCGAATCCTGTCAGTGTTTACGGCAGAACAAAACTCCATGCAGAGCATGAAGTATTATCCATTCATTCATCTTCATGTGTTGTCAGAACGAACATCTACGGATGGAACAAAAGAGACAAATTCAGCCTTGCTGAGTGGATGTTAAATAAGTTGGAAAGTAATGATGAACTGCCGGCGTTTAAGGATATTGTTTACAGTCCAATTCTTGTCAATGACCTTATCGTTCATTTATTTGCGCTTTATGAAAAAAGGTTCTTGGGAACGATACATTTGGCTGGAGGTGAGTTCTGCAGCAAGTTAGATTTTGCGAATGTATTGGCAGATGTGTTCGCTTTAGACAAAAGCCGAATAAAAGAAACCAGCATTGATGATTTGAATTTGAAAGCGCCGAGAGGAAAAAACATAAGTCTTAATGTTTCGCGTGCAAAGGAATTATTAAATACCCCTTTGCCAAATGTAAGAGAGGGGCTTGTGGAGATGAGATGTCTCCGCGAAAGAGGCTATGTCGAGGCGCTTAAACATGGATGAACATAAAGTAGTGATGGTTATACCCGCACTGAATGAAGAAAAAACAATCGCATCGGTTATTGCGAATATTAAAAAATATGTTGATGTTGTCATCGTCGTTGATGACGGTTGTACCGATAAAACAGTTTGCTACGCTCAGCAGCAAGGCGGGGTGGTCTTGTCGCATGATGAAAACCATGGATATGACAAGAGCATCGATGACGGTTTTAATCTGGGGGCTCAAATGGGAGCAACAATCCTGATAACTTTTGATGCGGACGGGCAACATCATCCGGAGGACATACCCATGATACTTGAGCCGATCAGAGCGGGTTTAGCCGATGTCGTTGTGGGCAAAAGACCATGCCATGCCAGAATAGCAGAAAATCTTTTTGCTTTAGTGGGCAAACTCAAAGCGAACATTGACGACCCTCTTTGCGGGCTAAAGGCCTATTCTATCAAGGTTTATAATGATGTGGGGCATTTTGATACGATGAAGTCAATTGGCACCCAGCTTATGTTCGAGGCTAGTAAGAGGGGGTATCGCATAACACAAAGAGATATCACGCTGAACAGTCGTCATGATGAGCCCAGATTTGGCACAAGGTTAATCGCCAACTGGAAAATATTTAAAGCAATCCTGAAAATACTTGTTGCCGGTTAGGCCAAAAGGCATAAATTAATGATCGAAAAAATAACATGAGGAAATAGATGGACTTAGATTTAGAACATATTAATTGTAACTTATGTGGTGGTTCTGATACAAAGCTTTACGCAAAAGTCAGCTATATGGATTATTTAAGGCGACGGCCGGAATTGATGGCCGAAGACGATCCAATAGTGAAGCATAAGGAATTAGCCGAGCATAAGTTCAATTTGGTAAAGTGTAAGCAATGCGGATTGATCTACGTCAACCCGCGTTTGCCTGACGATAAATTATCTGATTTATACCGGCAGGAATATTATTCCTTCTACTCTGATGATGCCTCTGAAGAAAGTAAGAGGAGAGAAAAAACTTTTAAGGTGGAGGTTGCTGAGCTTGAAAAGATTACTGAGAAGTTTGGGTTAGGTAAAAAAATATTAGATGTAGGGTGCGGGGGTGGTTTTTTTCTAAATAGTTTGGATGATTCCTGGGAAAAGTATGGTTCCGAGCTTAATCCGGTAGCCGCTGAATCGGGAAAAGCTAAATTTGGGATCAACGTTTTTCAAGGGACGCTTGAAGATGCGAATTTTCCCGCCGAAACATTTGATGTCGTAAAGATGCGCGGCGTTATCGAACATCTTTCAGATCCTTTAAGCGAACTCCGTCAAATCCACCGGATTCTGCGCAAAGGCGGAATGTTGACAATTAATACGCCCAATATTGGAAGTTTATGTGGAAAATTATACAGGGAAAAATTTCGGTTGGTCTGTCCCACTCATCATATTTACTATTTTTCTACACAAACTCTTTCTTGTATGCTCAAAAAAGCAGGCTTTAAGGTATGTAAGGTTTCTTATCATTATTTTGATACTCCCTACGCAAGTTGGAAAGACGTTTTTAAGATATTTTTAGATACCGCCGGACTTGGAATTTTACGAAATCCGGATGTTGTTTCGCCGGCTTTCTATGGTAATATAGTAGATATTTATGTTACGAAATGACTTTGTAGAAGGAATACGTTCGATGAAAAGGATAAAAATAGGCGATCGTTGGGTGGGTGATGGCGAACCTGTGTATATCATTGCCGAAATCGCCTCAAGTTTTGATGGCAGCAAAGAACGTGCTAAACTGCTTATTGATCTTGCGGTTGATTGTGGCGCGGATGCGGTTAAGTTTCAATGTTTTAAGGCGGACAAGATCGTTTCCAAAGAGGGTTTTGAAGGGTTGAAATCCGGCTTCCAGTCAAAATGGGATAAGACTGTGTACCAGATGTATCAAGATGCTGAATTTCCACGTCAATGGCACCAGGAGCTTTTCGATTATGCCAATAATAAAGGTGTTGATTTCCTTTCTTCACCCTATGATAAAGAAGCAATTGACATCGTGGCCGAATTAGGGAGCCCCGCCTTGAAAGTTGGGTCAGGCGATCTGACGTGGCTTGAGATATTGACTTACATGGCCGAAAAAAAATTACCAATCATCCTTGGAACGGGTGCCAGCACTATTGCCGAGATTGAAGAGGCTGTCGAGACAATTCGCAATGCAGGCAACGATGAGATCATACTGCTTCAATGTGTTACAAATTATCCATCTCACTTTGAACATGCGAACATTAGGGCAATGCAAACGCTTCAAAAAGTCTTTGGTTTACCGGTAGGTTATTCCGATCATACCCCGGGCAGTGTCGTTCCATTAGGGGCAGTCGCATTGGGTGCGTGTATGATCGAAAAGCATTTCACTGATGATAGAAACCGCAAAGGGCCAGATCATGTATTTTCGATGAATCCCAAAGATTTCAAGGAAATGGTTGACGGTATCAGGGCTTTGGAAAAAGCGCTGGGGTCTTGCGTAAAGAGCTTATATAAAGAAGAAGAGAATACTGTCGTCCTCCAGCGCAGATGCTTACGTGCTTCAAAAGATCTGGCTAAGGGAACGATAATAACAGAAGAGATGGTTGAGGCGTTAAGGCCTGCTCCCAAAGAAGCCATGTATCCCAAATATAAACCTATTGTCATAGGCAGGGTACTGAAAGCAGATATGAAAAAGGGTTCCCCTTTTACCTGGGAGATGGTCTGATTTTATCTACGGTCGCTGTTTGTCGTCAATGGTATTTATTTATCACCGATACAAGTCGGGTATAGAAAAAAACCATAATAATGTGTGTGTTATTTCAAAATCAAGAGGAAAAAAATGACTGAAACATTTAAAACAGAACAGGAAGCTTTCTGGGCAGAAAGCTTTGGAGATGAATATATTGACAGAAATAAATCGCAGAAACTCCTGGCATCCAATATAGCCTTCTTTACCGATATCTTTAAGCGAACAAGTAATATTGGTTCGATTATGGAATTTGGCGCTAATATTGGAATGAATATGAGGGCGATTAATGAAATTCTAATAAATGTGAAACTTTCAGCTGTTGAAATAAACAAAAAAGCCTGTGAACAGTTGAAAAGTCATATCAATGGAAACCTGTATAATTGCTCAATTTTAGATTATTGTCCAAAAGAACAGTATGATTTTGTGTTTACAAAAGGCGTTTTGATTCATATTAATCCAAATGAGCTCAACAGTGTTTACCAGAAACTTTATGAAGCATCTTCAAAGTATATATGTGTTGCTGAGTTCTATAATCCATCACCTATGACCATTTCGTACAGGGGACATGAAGACAGGCTGTTTAAGAGAGATTTCGCAGGCGAGATGCTTGATAAATTCTCGAATCTAAAACTTATTGATTATGGCTTTGTTTATCGACGAGATAAAAATTTTGCTCAAGACGATATCACTTGGTTTTTGATGGAAAAGATTTAAAAGATCCTGCCAATAAGGTCTGGAGATGGTTTGGCACTTAAATATTTCAAAGAAGTCATTGGCGAGACGGAAGCGATTAAACTAAAGGGCACCTCTAAAAATTCAAATTCCACAATGCCAATGCCGTGTTTTTATCCCGTCACTGTCGTTCCGGGCTTTTGTTTTCCACATTTTTAGAGGTTGCCTAAAGTCAGGTTCCCCTTTTATAATGATTGAGTAGAAGAACCCTAATTCACGAAACACTTGGAATGATCAAAGGAAATATTAAATTCATTCTAAATGATGGATACCATTCGTGGTTGACACAAATGGGGCTGGTGTCTTTTGAGCGGTTAATGTTTGGGGATGTGGGTTGTGTAATGGAAAAAAACCAAAAAGCCGACATCCGCCGGATTGAAGGGCACGGCCGAACGGCCTATTTGAAGCGACGGCTGACCAGTTCAGTCGCAAAATCGATTGAGTCGTGTCTGTCGGGCCGACGTGCTCATACAGCTCCTTTTACGGAGTATCTTCACATCTGCTCGCTGCACCAATTTCAGCTTCCGGCAATGAATTACATCGCCGCCGGAGAGCAGCGGAAATTGGGATTTCCACAGCTTGGCTTTATTCTGGTTGATGAAGTCAAGGGCACCCGTCTAGACCAGGCCTTGAACCTGGCAGACGTACAGGACCATGAACTGCGGCTTTTGCGGTCTTACGGGGCACTGCTGGCCAGGTTGCATCGGCATGGGTTCTATGGCTCGCTGCGTCTGAAGGATATTATCGTTACCGACATCAATCAGGGCTCACTGGTGATGATCGATCGCGAAACCCGGCACCCGTATCCTCGCTTCCGGTCGACGATTAAAGCACGACAAGCACTGAATCGGTCCTTTCGACGCATCCGGCGGGATTTGTCCGATTTCAATGAGGATCACATTAATATCGTGATGCAATCCTACAGTGATTGTTTTTCCAGTAGCACATGCAGCATGTCTTCAGCGGGCAGGTAGGTATAACGAAACACCTGCCGTGCGATCAATTAGACGACGGATTGTGTTAGAAAGCAGCCGAGGTATTACGATTATGTGTGGGGATATGACTTCGTAAGCGAATGCTTGGGATGGCAAAAAAGTCAAGCTTGACAATGTGTAATCTCTCAGATAAAATATTTATCAAATACAGTTGTTTTCTGGTTAAAAAACGGGTTTTTCAATTGGAAGCAGTATGATTGAAGAATCCAATAAGTATCATCAATATAAGGTAGCGGCATGAAAATCATTACAGTTGTTGGAGCTCGTCCGCAGTTTGTGAAGGCAGCAGCAGTAAGTAGAGCGCTAACTGCATTTAATAAACGGAACAACAACATTTATTTTGAAGAGAGAATAGTGCATACAGGTCAGCATTATGATGACAATATGTCTAAAGTATTCTTTGAAGAATTACAGATTCAATCTCCTTCAGTAAATCTCGAGGTTGGCTCAGGTTCCCATGGCCACCAAAGTGGCGTTATGCTTGAACGGATCGAAAGAATACTCATAGAGTTCAAGCCAGAATTAGTGCTGGTTTACGGAGACACGAATTCAACGCTTGCAGCATCTCTTGCAGCATCGAAACTTCATATCCCTGTTGCTCACGTCGAAGCTGGATTGCGAAGCTTTAATCGTCGGATGCCGGAAGAGATCAACCGTGTTGTTACAGATCATCTCTCAACAATATTATTTTGCCCAACAGATGTAGCTGTACAGAATCTTGCTAAAGAGGGAATTACTAAAGATGTTCATCAGGTAGGTGACGTAATGTACGATTCTGTTCTTTTTAATTCTGATTTGTCGGGGACATCCAGCAATATCCTCAAGCGGCTATCTCTAAAAAATAAATCTTTTTATCTTGCAACAATTCATCGTGCTGAAAACACAGATAATAAAGCAAGATTAGAGGGTATTTTGGATGCATTTAACAGTATAGATGTTCCGATAGTATTACCATTACATCCACGAACAAAGAAAGCCCTGGGAACAAAGCTGGGCAAATTCAATAATGAGGTAAGAATAATCGATCCCGTTTCTTATCTTGATATGCTGGCATTGGAGAAACACGCGAGAATCATATTTACTGACTCGGGGGGCGTACAAAAGGAAGCGTTTTGGCTTGGCGTCCCCTGCATAACATTACGAGATGAAACGGAATGGATAGAACTGGTTCATGCAGGCTGCAATCAAATCGTTGGCGCTGATACTTCTGCAATACTTGAAGCTCTCCTGAAAGCGGAAGCAATTGTCGAACACGGATTTCCATCATATACTTCCGATTTATACGGTGATGGTTGTAGTTCAGAAAAAATAGCAGCGATCTTGGGAAAGATGGGACAAATCAGCGTTTCTTGAAAAATTTACAAAGGAATATTCATTGAAAACATTTGCCTTAATCGGAGCATGTGGTTATATCGCTCCACGACATTTACGGGCCATCAAGGATACGGGCAATGCTCTCGTCGTTGCGCTAGATCGGAGTGATTCAGCAGGAATTCTTGATTCGTATTTTCCGGATGCCCGCTTTTTTACAGAGTTTGAACGTTTTGACCGTTATCTCGAAAAACTGAGGCATAAAGGGGAGTCGGTGGATTATGTATCGATCTGCTCGCCAAATTACCTGCATGATGCCCATGTACGTTTTGCTCTGCGAATTGGTGCCGAGGCTATTTGTGAAAAACCTCTGGTGATCAATCCATGGAATGCCGCGGCACTGGGGGAGATTGAAGCAGAAACCGGACGCCGGATTAATACGATTCTACAGCTTAGACTGCACCCGGCAATTCAGCAACTTAAGCAACAGATTGACAACTCTCCCGGAGATACTAAGTTTGATGTGGACTTGACGTATATTACCTCTCGTGGACGATGGTACGAAGTTTCCTGGAAAGGGGACGAAAGTAAGTCCGGCGGGATTACCACGAATATCGGCATTCACTTTTTTGACATGCTGACTTGGATTTTCGGTCGGGCCCAGGAGAATGTGGTGCATTTGCATAAGGCCGATAGTGCAGCCGGGTATTTGGAACTAGAGCGGGCCCGGGTACGCTGGTTCCTTTCTCTTAATCGGAAGGATCTTCCAGTACTTTCAAAAACAGAGACGCCAATGACATATCGGTCTGTTCGGATCAACGGGAAAGAGCTGGAGTTTTCCGGGGGGTTTACTGATTTGCACACTGAAAGTTATAAAAAAATCATAGCCGGCGAGGGATTTCGCTGGCGAGATGTAATGCCTTCGCTGGAAATTGCTCATGTAATCCGTCATGCGACACCGACCGGCTGCAAAGGAGACTATCACCCCAATTTAATTAGGTTGAAGGAAGATGGCTAAAACAGAACCCCTCTATTTTGTGCATGAATCTGCTTGTGTAGACCAACCCTGTCAAATTGGGGATGGGACGAAGATCTGGCATTTTTCACATATCTGCAAAGGAGCAATCATTGGCCAAAACTGCAATATCGGGCAGAATATATACATTGCCAGTGGAGCTGTAATCGGGAATAATGTTAAGATTCAAAATAACGTTTCAGTCTATGAGGGAGTGGTTTTGGAGGATGATGTGTTTTTGGGACCCAGTTGTGTTCTGACCAATATCTCAAATCCCCGTTCGCAGGTTGTTCGCCGTGGGATCTACGAAAAAACCCATATTCGTCGGGGAGCAACGGTTGGGGCTAATGCTACGATTGTCTGTGGAAGAACACTTGGTCGATATGCTTTTGTAGCTGCCGGTGCCGTCGTGTCAACAGATGTGCCTGATTATGGTTTTATGATAGGCGTTCCGGCCAGACGAAAAGGATGGATGAGCCGTCACGGTCATATCTTACAAAATCCTGACCAGGAAGAGCTATTGGTTTGCCCGGAAAGCGGATATCGCTATCGGGAGACAGAGAAAGGTCTGCTCATATGTTTAGACTTGGATGAGGATGCTCCATTGCCTGAAGAGAAGGCTGTTGGCCGAAAGCGATATCGTGACTTCAAGTAAATCAAGATGCTTTACCGAGACAATCTTTTGTAGATGCTTTTATCCAGGAAGGAACGACAGTGTTTATGGCCCCTTGTTTCACCTGCTATCGCCGAAAACTCCGCCTTAAACCACTGTCCAGTTTTTGCCGGCACGCTCAAATTCGTCTAACAAAAAAGCTTGTGCGGATATTTAATAAAGAGTATATTCTCCCCTATGAACACAGTAAATACATCTAAATCCGTTGAATTGTCTGTCGTTGTACCGATGTACAATGAAGGAGAATCTGTCAGCCAAAACGTAAAAAGATTTGCAGAAGTTCTGGAAAAACTCGATATAAACTGGGAATTGATCCCTGTCAATGACGGTTCTACCGATGACACAAAAGAACAGCTTGAAAAAATCAAAGCTGACAACGACAGAGTTCATTATGCCGGCTACGATACCAATCGAGGACGGGGGTATGCCCTGCGTACAGGAATAAATGCATCAACGGGGAAATATGTTATAACCACCGAAGCAGATATGAGCTATGGAGAAGAGATCATAGGCCGGCTCTATCACGAATTGATAAAAAAACAAGTAGATATTTTAATCGCTTCGCCATATATGCCCGGAGGCAAGCTGGAAAATGTACCATTTGCCCGTGCAACTCTTAGCCGTGGAGCAAATTGGCTATTAAAACGTGCTGTTTCGCCCCCGATCAGCACTGTAAGCGGTATGACACGCGGCTATCGCGGTGATGCAATTCGCTCAATCCCACTTGAAGAAGACGGCAAAGAGATCCACCTGGAGATTGTCTCAAAAGGCAGTGTACTTGGATATAAATTTGATGAGATACCAGCAACGCTTGCCTGGAGATTCTCCGAAGAACGAATCCAAAAAGCGAGTAAATTGGGAATTAAAACTGTTAAACACATCTTCAGCCATTTACTTTTTGGCTTCAGCGAAGCTCCATTTTTGCTTTTTGGTACTTTCGGGATATTTCTATTTTCTGTCGGACTGATAACAGGGGGATATTTGATCTGTCAGTATCTTTTTGCCAGCAGGACCAGCGGAGTTTTAGTCGGCACAAATTTGACTTGTCTTATTTTTATGCTAGGAGGATTTTTTTCGTTTTTACTCTACTTTCTTTCATATCAAAATCGAGAAACCAAGCGTGAAATATTGAAAGTACGTCAAGCGATTCGCTTATTAAAACAGAAATCGGAAGAAACTCGCAACACGGATGAATAAATATGGGAAAGAACATGGCTGTTCAAGAACAGATCAAAATCAAGCATTTTGAAACTATTACAAAATGGTGGAACAACTCGTTACCAGTCAGCAATCAAACATTCTGGCTGCTAACGATAATCCTTGGTGCATTGGCTATTCGTATTTGGCTGGTTTTCACTAATGGTTACGGTTGCAGACCGGATACGTTTTCATTTCTTACTCAAGCACACGATCTTGTAAATGGACATTGGGACAGATGGTTTTATATTAATACCAAACCGCCTGTTTACAGCTTTTTGCTCGCGGGCGGGATCAAATCAGGCTTAAATGAAATGGTATTTTCGAAATGCATAAGCATCTTTATGAGCATTGTCTTTCTGCATCCCGCCTGGCTGATCCTCGGGCGACTAACTAAAGGGCCAGCACGAGTGCTGGCGCTGGCAGTAACTGCGTTTTGTCTGATAGTCGTAGAAATTTCTACGAGAATGACTTCGGATATTACATACGCAGTTGTTTTAATGTACAGCCTTTATTTTGCTTTATACAAAGGACTGCTTGACCAAAAAACAAAAGGATTTATCATTGGAGGTGTCCTTTTGGGCATTGCA
Organism: Phycisphaerae bacterium; assembly: GCA_029858345.1. Lineage (GTDB taxonomy): Bacteria > Planctomycetota > Phycisphaerae > Sedimentisphaerales > Anaerohalosphaeraceae > 4572-13. The sequence continues at coordinate 12,061 of JAOUFG010000017.1, read as the reverse complement.
TTTTTAACACGCAGCGAAGCAATAATATATCTGCCATTGGTCACAATATTTGCAGTCTGGGGAGCAATCAGAAATAGAATTGCCTGGAAAACCGCCGCCAAGTCACTGCTGTACCCAACCATTGCTGTCATTGTTCTTGCCCCGCAGGTAACATTGCTTTGCCGATACGAAGGAAGATTTCTGCTAAGACGAAATGCAGGAAATCTAATTGCGGAAAGCATTAACAAAGCACAAATAAATCTCCCGACTGTTGCTGAATCTGTTTCAACAAAAGCGAATGATGACACATCTAAGCTCCGGCAACTATCGACCGCTGTATATAGAATGATTGTTACAGTTGCGGTAAATTCATCTGACTATATAACTGATAAAATTCCCACGGCAGTCGGCTATGTGCCGGCATTATTTTTGATAATTGGGCTTATTGCCTGCGGGAAAAAGTCATTTCAGTTTTCGCCAGAATCAATAACACTATTAAGTTTTGTCTGGACGCTTGTCGTCCTTTCCCCCATAGAAGCCCACAGCAGATTTTTAATCGGTGTACTTCCGATAATTGCTGCTCCAATCGCAACAGGGATCATTATTTTATCTGCTAAATTATTACAGAATAAACCCGCAGAATTCAGTGATAAACAACTGGAAAAGTCATCAATCCGTCTTGTTATTATATTTTTCATTCTGGGAGTCATTGGTCCAACTGCCGCACGGGTTGCAACACGGAATCCATATGATGGAACTGAAATTATCGCGACGGGTAAAGTATTTGCTGAGATAATTAAGAATAACCCCAGTGATCAATCGAAGATAATATTAACTAATGTTGGGGAGTCATCACGCCTTAAATATATCACTGGCATGCCGATGGTATTACTTCATGAAAAGAAAGCGTATACCGCACAAGAAATTGAAGACATTTTAATTGAGCATCAAGCGACGAAATTCCTTGTAATTACGGAAAGATCCCGCAAGTCCATATTTCCGGATTTTCCTGTACTTTCGAAATGGGCCAAACATCTTGAAACCTGCCAAACACATCCAAAGTCAAAAAAGCCGGAACGAGTATATATCTTTCAAATCTACTCGGAAAAACTTATAGACAAATAGATCCGTTACGATTGAGTTTCTGCTGCGGTCTCTTTTATATCGTCGCATTCGTTTTCGGACTGTAGGAAAGAGTCGCAACGTCTGGTTAATTGCCGGCTGGCAAGCCCTCCGACGATAAACACAAATACCGCGTCAATTACACGCCAGGTTAATCCTGCAGCCAATACCGCTTGGTAATCCAAGCCCATCAATGAGGATATCCCGGCCAATAACCCTTCATATACTCCGGCATTGCCCGGGGTAATCTGAAATGCTAATGAAACATTGCCTAATGCGACCAAGACAACTATATAGTTCAAAGGAACCGATACGCCGTCTGTATTGAGTATGATTCCATAAATACAGCTTTGCAGAATGATCAGTGCGCTGTAACATAAAATAAGTCTAATTAAACACGATTTGTGACTTGCGAATCTCACCCATCCTTCAGCGAGATTCCCGACAAATGCCAGTATTTTGTTGTGAGATGTTTTTATTCTGACACGAATCATTGCAAGAACCAGCAATCCAATGATTCCAAAAGTTACCAGTAAAAGCGGTTTTGAAAACCATAGGCCATCACGAATCCCTATGAGAACCAATCCTGCACAAACCCAAAGCAAACCTGTAAAAATCGAAGTCAGCAACATACCTGACAAACTCGCAATAAACATCCCCGGAGAGAATTGATATCGTTTATTGAGATATACAGCTCTTGCAACCGCTCCGCCGCGCATTGGTATAAGCAGGTTGCCGAAACGAGTAGCCATACTTATTTCAAACGATTCTATTTTGCCAAGCTGAATTGAATACGGCAAAAGAACGCTCATCATAATCACAGCGGAGACTATATAATATAAAAAATCTACCAAAAATACAAGTGTGATTTTTGTCGCAGAAAGACTTGCAAAACCATCAAGAAAATTCTCCCAGTTCAAATAGAGATATATGCCTATTGCTGTAAATACCACTGCTAATACAGTTAAACGCACCACAGCCATAGATTTAACTGTACGTTTAGACTTCTGACTACTAGTTTCCATGAATTTGACCTTCGCTCTAAATTGTTTATCCATATAAAAGTTTTTTGTGTATTGGGACGATCTTGCCGAAATTCATACAATACTGGACAGTTCTCGCGTCCGGCGGTTTGATATTTTCTCTTCCCATTGCTTAACTCTTCTGCTGAAAGCATTTTGATTTTGGATAGATCCGTTCTCAAGATAACTGTCCATAAACACCGATCGGAGGGCTTCGTCCATAAAGCCGTCCGGCAGACTGAACAGAAAGGCGCCAAGATCCTTGGCCGCGGATCGATTTCCGCTTTGTCGGAGTTTCATCCGATGCAAATCGATCATGCCCAGTTCAAACCCGCCGGGGGCAGTGTCGGACATGACTCGATAGACATGCCAGATATAGGAGTCCGGCAGGCGGATTCGGGCGGAATGGATTTTCCGGAAGAGTTTTCCCAGGCGGATGACCAGATCGTTTCTCTGGGATTCTTCGAGAGAAGCCCAGGATTCTGCCAGGTAGTCCGTCAGGCAGGGGCCCTCGATCTGTTCAGTAATAAAAAAGGACCGCCGCTCGATTCCAGCGAGAGATTGGACCCCATAGCAGACCGGATGATAGGTTTCGATGCCGTGTTCAAGCAGTATTTTGGCGTTCCGCCATTCCACTTCTGCCTGTGAGCACAGTGCGCCATGGTACATAAAACCCGCCAGCATATCCTTAAAATGGGGCTGGGAAAACCGTTTCATATAAAATGTGCGATGTTGACCGTTGTCGTCAAGTTCGAGAACAACCACGTTCCGCTTGGTATTCTCGTTGATCGTCCGCCCCTCGCCGTAGTTGAAAAAACCGTCAAAGCAATGCAATTGATGCGATGCAAAAAAAGACTCCCAACCGGTTTCAAAAACGATTTTATCTTGCATTAGTTGATCTCGATTTTAATATTATATTTCTTCGCGGCGGAGTTTATCCCGGACTTGATCCGGGATCACCTGCGACCTAAAGTTATACCGCACCCGAGGGTCTCGATGTATAGGGATACAGCCCTAAAGGGTTAAGATCCGTTCCCTGATCTTATTATCCATTTTCCGTTTATACAGGGACAGTACCCACCGGTTGTGGTGCTTTTGCATCGAGTCCAGGTCGATCAGAACCGGTGTTTCACCATGGACCAAAAGGTTGCACGGTTTAAGATCGTTATGGATAAGCTTGTTTTGTGCCAGTTTCAGTGCCAAGTCCCGTGTTTTTTCCAACATCAGCTGCTTATTGTTTTCGGGCAGGTCTTCCCGATGCAAATAGCGACTGATATCCGGCCCGTCGACAAAGGCATTGAGAATATAAGACTGCCAGATGAGCCCGTATTTGCGCTCTTCAACAACCCCGATCGGCTCCGCACAAGGAATGTTTAACGCGGTCAATTCATGTCCAAACCGCCAGCACTTCATCGCTCGGCTCCCCTTGATCGTATGCCGCAGTGAATGCCACAGGCCCTGATGATTATATCGTTTGATGACAATATCCCGGTTGTTATAGCTGCAGCGAACAACCCGTGTGGCGGTGTCGTTTTTCAGGACATTTCCTGTTTCGGTCAGGGTTTCGATCTGCTTCAGGAAAGCCGCGGCCTTATCACCCCTGCAGAATGAAGTTAATAAATAACCTTTCAGGTTGCCGGCCTGAGCACTTTGAACTTTCCAATGCGTTCCGGAGGCGCTGTTTGTGATACCCGTATGCGTTCGGGATCGTTTTCTCAGGCGGCGGTCCATTTTTTTGAAAACAGAAGCCGCGATTCGCCTGGAACGGGCGGAACTAATATTGGCGGCTTGGATATAAGCCTTCCAGAATCGTTTTCGGTCAGTTTGTGTCAGACAGCCGGTGCCAATATTGAGCTGGATGAGGTTTTTTCGACGCAGCCAGAACGGCAGCATGGGATATTTCCGGGTTCGTTCATTATCGATGAGGTAGAATTTCCATTCAGAATTCTGCTCGGAAACGAATATATTTCCCCATCGCAAATCGCCGTGGCAGATTCCCGCCGTATGCATTCGGGCAATCGTTTGCCCAAATGCTGTGATCATGGGTCGTCGGTTTTTGAGCGATGCTGGTTCACCGCTGGCCCGGGCAAAGGCCAGAACCTCTGAAAGGGCAGTTGAATTCGTCATGCCTTGTGTGACTAGAATGTCCTCTGTATTCAAAATGCCGCCTTTTTTTTGCAATAATGCGATGATCCGCGGCGTAGAGAGACCATTCTGTTCAAGTGTCAGTGCGGCTCGAAAAGCCCTTTTGGCACGGCTGGGACGAAACAGGTGCCTGATCGCATCTGCCAGAGAACGGTGAGGAAATTTTTTCAAATACAGCGATTCCTCCCGGTTCTGCATTGTAATCGAATAGCGATAAACCTCCGCGGTATCCGAGGACCGGACCTTTTCAAAAGGGCTTCGACGCTCATCCAAACAGTCCGGATCCACCAGGCAGGATAAGGGCATATCCTGAAAGTTGACATGGACACAACCGCTCCATCCGCCCTCACGGATCCTCACATAATCCTTCAACTTGTTCTTATTATTCGTCATTCAAATTGCTTTTGTTAAAACTCAAAACAGTCCCGATTCATCGGGACGCTCTTTTGAGTTTCATTCGCTGGGGCTCTGAGCCTCTTTTTCATGATAGCCGTTAGTGCTGTAAACCACCCTGAGGCAAAGCCTTTGAGCCAAATCAATAAAGCCGAACACTTATTTTTTCGTGTCCATTCGTGCTATTCGTGGTTCAGGGTTTTTACCGAAATCTCGCCGATAGGTCCAAACCGCTCGCCGCCGGACGGCTTTCCAGAAACCCCGGTCCTCGTGTAAAGTCTGCCGCAGCGATTTTCCGGTGTACAGCGTCATAAACCGAAACAGATCGGTTCGATTCAATTCGATATCCATGGCTGAAAAATACAACCCGCCGATATCCTTGACCCGCCAGCGAAAGGGTACTTCGTTTCGCTGCTGAGCACGATGCAAATCCATTAGATAAAGTGTCGGCGGCTGTTTCCCCATCTCAGCTGCCTGCAGATTGCCCGTATCCATCAGAAAATGGCACAGGTAAAAATCCCGGTGATTGATCCCGCTGTTATGCAGTGTTTTTGCAATTTCGGCAACTTTTTGCAGCAACGCTTTTTTAATTACCGTGGTTGGCGGTTTTGTTCGCCATCGAGCACAGATATCTTCGAGACTGGCAACATTTGTCAATTCTTCTGTAACCAAAAAAGAGCGTTGGGTGGAAAGTATCTTGCCATCCTGACCGAATGCGGCAACCGCCATTGTATCAATACCGATAGTGCGAAGTCTGTCCAGAAGGGCCCGCTCATGACCGGCTCCGATGTGCGGTTTTCTCAGGTGGAAAAGTTCATCTAGTATCGCACCGATCCCACACTCAAAATGCTTTTTAATATAAAATCCTTTGCCGTCGATGAAAAATCGACCCGTCTTGCGGTTCTTAAAATCCCGAACGATATCAATATCGATCTTCAGGAAATCATCGACGCTTTTGAACGACTTAAAAATCTCTTTATAATCCGGGTATATCTCAATCATCCATTTCCTCGGCTTCTGACTACTGACTTCTGATATCTGACCGCTTGGGTTGTTAAGCCACTGAACAAAATCGTAAGGGAAAAGCAGAAGTTCTCTTCGAAGGATTCCTTTCGTTTTGGACAGCAAGGACGCCAATCCGACAAGCGGCTTAGAATCTGTGTCAATCTGTGTAATCTGTGGTTAACAATATTCGTGGCCATTTGTGTTTTTCGTGGTTCCTATTTTTTCTCGATTCTTCTTTGCACGGTTGACGATGATTTCAACGCCTTTTTCGACCATACTGTAAATATCGGCGTTTTGGCAGTATTCACTGCCGTTTTTACCATACTCCGCTCGTCGTTTATCGTTGGTCAGGATATCCCCGAGCAAGTAATTGAACCGCGTATGGTCAAATGGTTCTGTGCAAACGATCCCGCCACCCGCTTTCTGGATATAATGCGCGTACCCGCAGTTCCCGGTTGCTATGACAGGTAATCCAGCCACCAATGCTTCCAGCAGGACGCTGCCGGTCGTTTCTGTTCGTGCAGGGTGGATCAGCAGATCGGCGGCATAGTAAAAATTCGGGACATCCTTACGGCCACCTGTGAATTGGACCCGGTTGCCGATACCTGCCTTTCGGGCAATGGCATGAAACTTTTTGTTATTACCTTGACCGACCACAACATACCGGCAGCATTTTTTGAGATTATCCGACAGAGCGGCGATGGCATAAATGCCCCGGTCGATGCCCTTGGTATGAAAACTCGAACCCACGGTCAGAATCATGAGTTCATCTTCCGAAACGCCGAATGTCTTGCGAAATTCATTTCTTTCTTCGGCGGTCAATGGGTTTGCGATAAGCCTGTTGCGGTCAATTCCCGGCGGCAATAAGTGGATGCGATTCGTTGCGATACTATAAATTCGGCGAATCGACTCTGCTTCGGATGGGCAAATCAGCATCAATTCTGTGTTGCTGGTCGGGCCAAAGGCACTTGCTTCCAACTGGAGATAGGCACGATATCGCGGCAGAAAACGTAACCACATGCGATGCTGGTGTTGCAGTTTCCCTTTGAGACAAAGATCACCTCCAAAGTAGACGTCCAGGCCTCCGACTCGATTAAACCCGACAATGCAGTCAAAGTCTCGTTGCTTTCTGAGATTTCGGACAAAGCAATCCAGCTTTTGCATTGTCCCATGATTCGACGACGTCCTGAAATCGATGATTTGAACCTTAAGTGTTGGCTCATCGGGACCGTCCCATCGGCCGGTAAAGACCGTGACCGCATGGCCCGCCTGTGCGCACACAAGAGCAAACCGCCGCATGTCACGCTGCAGGCCGCCAAACTCAAAATACCGTTCAATTACAAACGCCAGTTTATATTTTGTCATTGCTTTCTTAACTTTTCTTTCGTGCTTGCTTTTGAGATGGACAACAGGCATCGCCGCTCTTGTACATCTGGCTTTCGTGCCCCTGAGGCACCTCTAAGTTTTTTTCAAACTGTCGACAGCATAGCGCTATCGGCAGTTTTGCTCGCTGGGCCTCTGAGGCCCTCCTTACATTCCTATATTCACACCTTCAGGTCGCCCTGACTTCTGAAAATTGAATGCTGATAGCTGAAAGCTCATGGCTCAAAGCGGACTTACTATAACAGAAAACGTCCGGATTACAAGCATTGAATCCCAAGGGCTGACCGAATAATGGAACAAAGTTGTAGGAGTTAACACTCTAAAATGACGGCAGTTTTATCTTGCAATTTCGACGCGAGATAGATATAGTAGTCCCGATTGAAAATTCCCGTTGGGTTGCGGCGATATAGGCCTCGCCCGAAAGGGCGAATCTTTCCCGCCGTGCACGCGCCCGTCGCGGCAGGAACTACGAACTAAAAACTACGAACTCTCAAACCGATCACCGGTCAGTTTGAGTTAACAAGAGGTTTTATTTTTGAGTCAGAACAAAAAACAAGAAGGATTCGTACTGTGGCTGACGGGGCTGTCCGGCTCCGGCAAAAGTACGCTTGCCGAACAGCTTCACGAGCATTTAGAGCGGTTGGGCAAAAAAGTCGAACGCCTGGACGGAGACATTCTGCGGGGAGTTTTTCCGAATACCGGTTTTTCCAAAGAAGCCCGCGACGAGCATATCAGGCGGGTCGGCTTTATGGCCTCGCGGTTGGAACATCACGGCGTAATTGTCATTGCATCGTTTATTTCACCGTATCGGGCGGCACGGGATTTTGTCCGAAACCTGTGCGGTCATTTTATCGAAGTGTATGTCAAGAGCTCGCTGGACGAGTGCCAACGGCGTGACGTGAAGGGTCTGTATAAAAAGGCGCTGGCCGGGGAAATCAAAGAATTTACCGGCATTGATGACCCGTATGAAGAACCGAATCAGCCGGAAATTACAGTGGATACGGAACATCAGACAGTTGAGCAGTCGATGACACAAATTATGGATTATTTGAAACCTTATTTACAGGATTAGCACGTGGATCATTTGGATCATCTGGAAAGTTTGGGCGTTCATATTCTGCGGGAAGCGTATGCCAACTTCAAGAGCTTGTGTATGCTCTGGTCTATCGGCAAGGACAGCACCGTTCTCTTGTGGCTGGCGCGGAAGGCCTTTGGCGGGCATGTACCGTTTCCGCTGGTGCATATCGATACGCATTACAAAATCCCGGAGATGATTGAGTACCGGGATCGACTGACGAAAGAGTGGCATCTGGATATGGTTTATGGCGAAAACCGCGAAGCGCTGGACACCAGGAAGACCTTTCCCGATGGTAACGCCGACCGGCTGACCTGCTGCAAGCTGCTCAAGACCGAGGCGCTGAAACATACGCTCAGCGGACAGTGGCCCCGATACCGGTTCAATCATGCACTGGGTCGGTATGAAGTCGATGCCAACACCGAGCCGTTTACCGGTGTGATTGTCGGTCTGCGGGCGGATGAGGAAGGGTCACGATCCAAGGAACGCTATTTTTCACCGCGCGACCGGCAGAATGAATGGGATATTGCCGACCAGCCGCCGGAATTCTGGAACCAGTTCAAGACCGACTTTGCCCCAGGCACACATGTACGGGTCCATCCGCTGCTGGACTGGACCGAGTTGAATATCTGGGAATATATCGACCGGGAAAAGATCCCAACGGTTTCGCTGTACTATGATCAGGGTGACGGAAAACGGTTTCGTTCTCTGGGGTGCTATCCCTGCACGTTCCCGATTGAGTCGCAGGCAAAAAATCCGAAAGACATTGTCGAAGAACTTCGCAGCGGCCACTTGTCGAACATCGCCGAACGCTCCGGCCGGGCACAGGATGCCGAAGACGGAGGCGGTCTGGAAACACTCAGACGTGAAGGATATATGTAATGATGAAACAACATGCAAGACCGTCCCGATCGATTGCCAAATCGTTCAGTTGGCGTATTTTGGCGACCTTAACGACCATGATACTGGTCTGGATCGGCACCGGACAAGTCAATACCGCGCTGGCTATCGGAGGTGCGGAGTTTTTTATCAAGATGATTGTCTATTACAGTCATGAACGGGCATGGGCACGAATTTCTTGGGGATTGGTACCGTATGACAAATAAAAATGAGCAAATGAATATCGTTATTGCCGGACATGTAGATCACGGCAAAAGCACTGTCATTGGGCGACTGCTGGCCGATACCGATTCGCTGCCGAAGGGCAAACTGGCGCAGGTCAAAGAAACCTGTCGGCGAAACAGCAAGCCGTTTGAATACGCGTTTCTGCTGGATGCCCTCAAGGATGAGCAGTCGCAAGGGATTACCATTGATGCGGCCCGCGTCTTTTTTAAGACGCCCAAGCGGCATTACATCATCATTGACGCACCCGGGCATATCGAGTTTTTGAAAAATATGGTCACGGGCGCCTCGCATGCCGAAGCGGCCTTGCTGGTGATTGATGCCGAAGAAGGTGTCCGGGAAAACTCCCGCCGGCACGGCTACATGATCTCCATGCTGGGCATCCGCCAGATGGTGGTACTGGTCAACAAAATGGATCTGGTCAACTACGACCAGCAGGTTTTTGATTCGATTGTTCGGGAATATACGGCATTTTTAGATGGAATCGGCCTGACGGCCAAAGCGTTCCTGCCGGTCAGTGGTATGCAGGGCGATACGATTGCGGCATTGAGCGATAAAATGCCTTGGTACACCGGCCAAACGGTATTGGAGTCGCTGGATAGCTTTCAAAAAGAAGCCCTGCCGGTCGATAAGCCCTTCCGCATGCCGGTACAGGATGTGTATAAGTTCACCAAAGCCGGGGACAAGCGGCGGCTGGTCGCCGGAACGGTCGATACCGGGACGGTTTCAGTCGGTGACGAAGTTGTTTTCTACCCGTCAGGCAAACGAAGCATTGTAAAATCATTGGAGCGATTTAACGCCCCGTCTCCCAAAGAGTTTTCTGCCGGAAACGCAGCCAGCTTTACACTCCAGCAGCAGATTTATATTGCACGCGGCCAGATGGCCGCACGAGCCGACCAACCCGCGCCTCAGGTCAGCAAACGACTTCGCGTCAATCTGTTCTGGATGGGCAAAAAACCGATGGAAAAGGGTAAAGATTATATCCTGAAAGTCGGAACGGTGAAAGAACCGGTGCGTATCGAAGAGATTACCAGTGTCATGGACGCCTCGGATCTAAGTTCCGCACGCCAAAAAGACAGCATCGACTATCACGACGTTGCCGAATGCATTTTGTGCTGCCAGCATGCCGTCGCGTTTGATGCAATTGACGACATTTCCGCGACGGGACGGTTTGTCATCGTGGATGAGTATGAGATTCGCGGCGGCGGCATCATTCGCGAAGCGCTGGCCGATGACCAGCAGCAGATGCGTCAGCAGGTCATGCAGCGTAACCTGAAATGGACCGGTAGCAGCATTGGCCGGGAACAGCGGTGGGAACGCTATAACCAGAAGGCTGCCCTGATCCTCATTACCGGTAAACGAAACACCGGGAAGAAAACACTGGCCCGTGCCATTGAGCAGCAGCTGTTCGCCGATGGTAAAACGGTTTACTTTATGGGCATCGCCAATGTGCTGTACGGCGTGGATGCGGACATCAAAAAGCCTGGTCCCGACCAAACACATCGCCCAGAGCATCTGCGGCGATTGGCCGAAGTGTCCAACATTCTGTTGGATGCCGGCGTGATTTTGGTGGTTACGGCCATCGGTCTGACGAAGAAAGAGCTGGAAATCATTCAAAATGTGGTGGACAGCGACCTGATTGAACCGATCTGGCTGGGTGAAGAACCAACCGATATTGATTTCGCGATGAAAATCCCCGACCTGGCAGATCTGGATGAAACGCTGGGCAGCATCAAAACCCTCCTGCAAAACAAGGGAATTATCTTTAAGCCATAAAAAAGAAAGACGCCGGCTTCATGGATTATGCAGACGTATTGAAACGGATCGAAACGGCGCTCGCCGCGGCAACAGAAGCACTCGAAGAATTCACGCCGGGCAAAATTCAATCTGCGTTGAAAACCGGCGGCGATCCGGTCACCGAAGCCGATGTCCTGCTGGATAAAATTTTGAAAGCAGAACTGCTGCGCCAAGGGGAGGGCTGGCTGTCGGAGGAAACCAAAGACGATCTTTCCCGCCTAAACAAAGAGCGTGTCTGGATTGTGGACCCGCTGGACGGCACGCGCGAATTTATCCAGGGCATTCCCGAATGGTGCATCTCCATCGCCTATGTCGTCAACGGCCGGCCGGAAGCGGCGGGCATCTGCTCGCCGTCGGCACAGCAGACCTTTCTTGGCACCCGTGCCGCCGGCGTAATGCTCAACGGCAAACCCGTTACGGTCACCGATAAACGCGATCTGCTCGGCGCGACGGTCCTGGCCAGCCGCAGCGAGGTCAAGCGGGGCGAGTGGAAGCGGTTTGAAAACGCGCCGTTCGAGATGATCCCGATGGGCTCAGTGGCCTATAAAATGGCGCGGATTGCGGCGGGGCTCAATGACATCACCTTTACGCTGGTGCCTAAGAATGAATGGGACGTCGCGGCGGGGTGGCTCTTGGTCGAGGCCGCCGGCGGTAAAGTGCTGGACAAAAATGCAAACCCGCGAGTCTTCAACCAGCAAAATCCTCTTTTGCCGGGCCTGTTTGCAGCGAATACGGACATTCTGGAAAAACTGTTGGATATGGGTTTGAGTGAATAACCGTTCTGGAAAATAGCTGCGCCCGAAAGGGCAAATCCTTCCCGCCGTGCACGCGCCCGTCGCGGCAGGAACCACGAGCTACTAACTACGAACCACGAACCACGAACCACGAACCACGGTGAGTTTTCGGCAATGCTGAAAAAAAATATTTTGAGGTGCCAATGCTTTGCAACCGGTCGTTGTAGTTCCAGGGCATCCAGTCCGCCGGGGATGCCATTGCGGTATTGATGTGTTTTTGCAAC
>JAOUFG010000112.1 GCA_029858345.1 Phycisphaerae bacterium | reverse complement strand
AGGCACTTTTGCCGCACAGCGGACAGAGCCGCCGTTTATAATTTCGGCTGCGTCTAAGAATCTTGGCTTTGGGTAAATCTTCAACACGTGTTATTCCTTGTGTCTCATCTGCTACATAGTCACCGGGCCCAAGCATTGCGATAGTCTCCACTATAGAATTCTATTTCCATAGTGGAATATCGGCATGCTGACTCAAAATAGATCAAAATTACTCTGTTTTGTTGCTACAGTCTCCATTTTTGGGTTATTTTATGGAGAATGAAGACAGCCAGTCGGTTACAGCTTGTAACCGACTGAAATTGCCCACCGCAGATGGGAAAATTCAGTTTACCGACGTTGCCAACCGGTGACAAATTGTCACCAGTTGAAAATGCGAGCTAAAGACGGAAAAATTCGGATTACAGGCACTGCCAGCGTGGAGAAAATTTTCTGCCGCCGTCAAAACAACAACGGAAATTGAAAAAGCAGGTAATAATATGAAAACAGTTGGGACATCGATAGCCATTTTTGGAGGCCTTACGTTTCTTGCTGGTATTGTCTTTATGCCGATACTGGATTCTCTCACGATTGATCCTATCGCCTTGATTTTATTTTGTTTGGGCATGGATATCCGTCGAGGCAGCAGGACGTCCATCAAATGGCCGGCTATTTTATGTGGGTGGTATATTGTAATCTGTGCAGCGTTCATTGTTCTTGCCATCGTAATGCCTGAAAAAGTGGAGGTTGGAAAATATAACCTTGCCAGAGGATGGCCCGCTGTGATTGCGATTGTAATATTGCTCTTTCCTTTTATATGGAATGCCGTTAATCTATGGGGGCTTTTGAAATACAGAAAAAAGGTAATTGCCGAACCAACGGACAAAGAAACAACGAACGACTATTCACAATTCACTAAGGACCAAAAATGCGTGTAGAGCCCAGAAGTACCGAATACCAGGACGAACCGTCGATCGATTTTCCGGATTGCACGAAGATCGCCGAGCATACGATCACGATCATCCCGCGTTACAGCGAGACCGATCAGGCCGGCGTGGTGCATCACACAGTGTACCCGGTCTGGTTCGAGATGGGCCGCACGGAACTGCTGCGCGTCAACGGCCTGGCCTACAGCGAACTGGAAAAGGCGGGGACTTTTTTTGTGGTCGCAGAACTGACGGCCAAATACCGCCGCCCGTGCTTCTATGATGAGCAGCTTGAACTGACCACCACCTGCACCAACATCACCCGTACCCGTGTCGAGCACAGCTATCAGCTCAAACGCGCCGACACCGGCGTCCTGCTCGCCGAGGGCACCAGCATCCTCGCCTGCGTCGACAAGTCCGGCCGACCCCGCCGCATGCCCGAATTCATGTATCCCGAACAGTAACAAAAGCCCGGAACGGCAGTGACGGGATGGGGAACGGTGTGTAAAACGTCTTGGCACAGGGTCAGCGTTTTATCGTGTCGCTTCCGCTCCACGCTTTTGTGCGGGACGGTCGCACTCCCAGTATTTCACCCGAAAAAATTGACGCTCTACACAAAAATTCTCACCATATCGACCGATAATAAACCGCCCCTTTTTCGCTGGTGCGATCTTATTAAAAAATATCGCCACGGAGCTCATGTTTTCTTAATATCTTCTTGATATTTCTTTGTGAATCGGTTATATTAATACTTGTCGTTGATGGCAAAGAACGACGCTAAAAGAAAGCATCTGATTCCGGGGGGAATTCAATGACCGCTTTTACAAATAATTCAGACATGACGCTCGCAGTTGAAGGGGCCCGCGGCCCACCGAGGCGGCAGAAAGAGATCGTTTTTTCTGTGTTGTACTGTAACTGTCAAGCACGATGATTAAGGGGTAGAAAAATGAGTCAGCCAATAAACATCAGATCCGGATTCAAGACACCACCGCTGGTCGCGCTTTCAGGCAGAGGCCCGCCGGAATGCAAAAGAGAGACTCTTTTTTCGATCTGTCTTTGTAATCTCCCTGCGCCTGTACTTCTTTACCTCTTTTTCTTATCCACGGACCTTCACGGACGAACACAGACAAGCACGTTACTTCCCCTTTCGTTTTTGTTGTCGGATGCGGTACATGCGTTCGGCAAAGCCGCCTTCTTTCTCAAACGCTTTTGCCTGCGATTCAATTTGCTTGTCCAGCAAGTGCGTGCACAGGTTAATCAGCGACAGTGCAGCATTGGCCGCCAGGCCGGGACCGAGGGGTGTGGGGGATTCGGAAACCCAGGGCGTTGCCCTGGGCTAATATATTACAGTCCTTCAGACTGTTTTGATGATCCGCCTACGGCGGCCTGAGTAAATAGGTCCCTTCCCGATAAAATCGGGATTCGGAATGACAATTTTATTGTTTTTGCACATCATTTTTATAATTTAGTGAAAATTCGTGTGAATTCGTGGCTAATCATCCGCGCCAGTCCGTGCTTTTATTTTTCAGCGAGTTGCTGCAAGTGCTGCTGGAAAATTTTATAACTGCCTTTGCCGTCGAGGCAGAAGGCGACTTTTTCGAGATTGCTGCCGCCGTTGAGGTAGTCGATGGTGGTGCCCAGCATGATCTCGGCGCAGCGGTCCATCGGAAAACCGAAGATACCGGTACTGATGGCGGGGAAAGTCAGCGACTTGATGCCGTCGCGGTCGGCCAGGATGAGCGCGTTCAGCGTGGCGTTTGTAAGCTTGGTATCCTCGTCGCCTTCGCCATTGCGCGGCCCGACGGCGTGGATGACATACTTCGCCTTCAACCGGCCGCCGGTGGTCTTGACCGCGCAGCCGACGGACGTGGGGCTGATTTTGTCGCACTCGGCCTGAATCGCCGGGCCGCCTTTGATGCGAATCGCCCCGGCCACGCCGCCGCCAAGTACCAGCGCCTCGTTGGCCGCATTGACAATCGCCTCGGTTTCGGCCTCGGTAATATCGCCCTCGGTCAGTTCCAGAACCGCGTTATTGATCGCAACCTGCATTTGATACCTCCTTAATCCGAATCTTTTTACCGATTTTAAGCCAAAACAGGCCAATCTTCCAATAAATCCCGGCGTTTGACGGGAAATACTTGAAAAACGGCCTTAATGCCTGTATAACCTCACGGGTTTTTGACCGTAATCAGAAACAACCCCTTAAGGGGTGTAAGTTTCGCGAGAGAATCCGTAACTTACAATCGCAACCGGTCATAGCCGCGCAGAAACAGGAATTTTCAATTGCAAACAGTATCTATTTGGAGATGAGTACGATGTTTGAAAAGCTTGAAATGGCTCCGGCCGACCCGATTCTGGGCCTGACAGAGGCGTTCAATAACGATTGCAATCCCGCCAAGATCAACCTGGGCGTGGGTGTGTATAAGGACGAGACGGGCATAACCCCGGTCATGAATTCGGTTCACAAGGCCGAACAGATCATTTTGGACACCGAAAAGAGCAAGGGCTACCTGCCGATTCCCGGCAGCCCGGACTACGGCAAAGTCGTGCGCGAGCTGCTGTTCGGCGCTGCCGATGCATACCCCGCCGCAACCGCTCACACGCCCGGCGGCACCGGTGCCCTGCGTGTTGCGGCCCAGTTCCTGAAAAAATTCTATCCCGACGCGACCGTTTGGATCAGCGATCCGACGTGGCCCAACCATAACGGTATCTTTGGTGACGCGGGCTTTACCGTGGACAAGTACACCTACTACAACGCCCAGGAGCGGTCGTTGAATTTTGAGGGCATGCTGGCTTCGATCCAGAACATGGCCGCCGGCGATATCATCCTTTTGCACGCCTGCTGCCACAATCCCAGCGGCATCGACCCGACCACCGAACAGTGGAAGCAGATCACGCAGGTGGTCAATGAGAAAAAACTGCTGCCGCTGGTGGACTTTGCCTATCAGGGTCTGGGCCGCGGACTGGATGAAGACGCCGAAGGCCTTCGGATTCTGGCCGCAGCGGTTGATGAGATGGTAATTTGCAGTTCGTTTTCCAAGAATTTTGGTCTGTATCGTGAACGCGTCGGCGCGATCACGCTCAAGGGCGGCAGCAAAGAAATCATCGACAAGGCCTTCAGCAATCTGAAAACCATCATCCGTCGAATCTATTCCAATCCGCCCAGCCACGGCGGCGCGATTGTCGTGACGATTATGAACGATGCCGCGCTGCGGGCCGAGTGGGAAAAAGAAGTGGCTCAGATCCGCGACCGTATTGCCGAGATGCGCACACTGTTTGTCGATACGCTCAAGGCCAAAGGCGCACAGCAGGACTTCTCATTCCTGACGACCCAGTACGGCATGTTCTCATTCAGCGGCCTCAATCCGGAACAGGTCAAGACCCTGAAGGAAAAACACAGCATTTACATCGTCGGCTCCGGCCGCATCAACGTCGCCGGCATGACCAGGGCCAACATGGACGCCCTCTGCACCGCCGTCGCCGAAGTGCTGTAAATAAACAAAAGCATGGAACGGAAGTGACATGATAAAACGGCAACCCTGTGCTGGACGCGATCCACATGGTCTCCCATCCCGTCACTACCGTTCCGGGCTTCTGTTTCAAAACGCGGTTCGAAACGACAGAAGAGATTTTTACGCCTTTGCCCCAACTTTGTGAAGGCGTTTGACCGCGTCATCGTCCAACGGTTTGGCATTCGGGTCGGTCAGTATGATTCGGCAAGCCATCTCAAAGAATACCGCTTTCTGGATGGCATCGTTGAAATCTTTGCCGACCGAAATCAGTCCGTGATTTTTCAGGATGGCCAGATGTGTTTCCGAGTCTTTGAATACATCAATGACGGCCCGTGCCAATTCATCCGATCCCGGCGGAAGATACGGCACAATGGCCGGTGTGCCGATATAGACCGGCACTTCAATCGTCATATTGAAGTTGATCCCGTCCGTCTCGCCGCAGGCGATGGCCGTTGCATACGGGCTTTGAAAATGCAGGACGACGTTCACCTCGGGCCGGTTCTTCAAAATCCCCAGATGATAAACACTTTCGCAGGTTGGAACCTTGCCGTTGAGGCATTGGCCCGATTCGATCTCACATGCCGCCACCTGCCCGACAGTCAGTTCCGCCAGCCATGAACCGCTGGCCGACAGCAGCACCGTATCCGGCTCAATTTGCCAGGACAGATTCCCGCTGCTGCATGAAACCAAGCCATATCCAGCCACCTTATGGCAAGCCCCGACAAACTCTTTTTTTGCGGATTCGCTTTGCATGGAGGCATTATATGTCCGGATTTGACTTCTGTACAGCGTTTCCTTGGCAAGGCCCCCTTGGTTGTTGTTGACAAGCGAAGTCGCCGGGCGTACACTATACATTCTTGAGTGATAAACCGAACGAGTAACAACTGAAATGGAGTGCATTTATGGATACTTCAATCTTTAAGGCATATGATATTCGCGGACTTTACGGCGAGCAGCTCGACGAGCAGGCCGCCTGGAAAATCGGCCACGCCACGGCCCAGTTCCTGCGGTCGATGGTGCATGGCTACAATCGCGGGCTGGCCAATGCCCAAAGTATCTGTGTCGGTCGGGATATGCGCACGCACAGCCCCTCGCTGGCGGCTGCCCTGATCAAGGGCATGAACACCGCCAGCGCTAATGTCATCGACATCGGCATGATCGATACGCCGCAAATGTATTTCGCAATCAATCATCTTGGTGCCTGCGGCGGCGTACAGGTGACCGCCAGCCACAACCCCGCCCAATACAACGGATTTAAGATCTCCGGCCAGCAGGCCAAGCCCATCGGTGCCGATACCGGCCTCAAAGACATCAAACACATCGCAACCGCGCTGCTGCATACACTGGGCCGCTCGGACGGGTCGGTCGAGCACTGCGACCTGTCCCAGGAATACAAAAAGCACGTCCTGAAGTTTCTGGAAGAAAAACACCGCCCCCTCAAGATGGTGGTGGACGCCAGCAACGGCATGGCCGGCAAGATGGTCCCGATCATTTTCGGCGATCTTGACGGTGTGGAGCTGATCGGGCTGAATCTCGAACACAAGGGGACCTTCAAACACGACCCCAACCCGCTGGTCGAAGCGAATCTGAACGAACTCAAGAAAACCGTAAAAAAACGGAAGGCCGACTTCGGCTGCTGCTTTGACGGCGACGCCGACCGGCTGATGATGGTGGACGAAAAGGGACAGACTGTGCCCTGTGATATTATGACCGCGCTGATGGTGCCCTATTTCCTCAAGACCAATCCCGGTTCGACGGTCGTGTATGACCTGCGCAGCAGTCATGTTGTACAGGAAGAAATTCTCAAGCACGGCGGCACCCCGCGCAGAGAGCGGGTCGGCCACTCCTTCATGAAAAAAACACTGCGCGACAGCCACGCCTGTTTCGGCGGCGAACTGAGCGGGCATTTCTACTACCGCGACAATTACTATGCCGATTCAGGGATGATTACGCTGGTCCACATGCTGAACATCCTCGGGACGACCGATACGCCCACCAGTGAACTGGTCGCGCCTTTGCAGCGGTTCTTTGCCAGCGGCGAGATGAATTTTGAGGTCGAGGAAAAAGATGCCGTGATGCGGGAGCTGACACGCCAATTCAGCCAGGGCCGGGTGGACGACCTGGACGGAGTAACGGTACAGTTCAAGGATTGGTGGTTCAATGTTCGCCCCTCCAATACCGAGCCGCTGCTGCGATTGAATGCTGAGGCCAAAACCGCCGATTTACTCAATGAAAAACTCGCCGAACTCAAGGCACTGCTCGGCGAACCGGTCGAACACTAATAGGAAAATAAATCCGAAGCACAAAACCCGAAATCCCAAACAAATTCAAAATTCAATTGGCCGAATAACTCAAACAGGCGATTTTGAATATTTGAGTTTGGGACATTTGCATTTGTTTCGAATTTCGATATTAGGATTTAGGATTTTAAATGTACCGTTCTTAACAACGTCAGCGACGTTTTACATTCCCCGGCTTTGAGTCAGGAACGGGTTAAACTTTTTCTCGTTTTCAATGGTGGTTGCCGGTCCGTGCCCCGTATAGACTTGGGTCTGCTCCGGCAGGATCAGAAGTTTTTGGTGGATCATTTCGATTAGCAGATCATGACTGCCGCCGGGAAAATCGGTTCGCCCCACCGATCCGGCAAAGAGGGTGTCTCCCGCGAAAAGAATGTGATCCTGCGCCGAATATAGACAGATGCTGCCCGGCGAATGCCCGGGTGTGTGGATGATTTGGAATCGAAGATCGACTGCCTCATAGTACATTTTCTCCGAATCCAGCAGTATCTCGGCCGGGCGGGCCTGGACCATGCTTCCGGCCATGAGGGATAAATTCTCCGCCGGACTGGTCAGCATGCCTGCATCGTCTTTATGAATGGCCACCCGCACCTTGGGCCAGTGCTCACGAATAGACTCAATGCCTCCGATGTGATCGACATGCCCATGGGTCAATAGAATGTCAACAGGGGTAAAGTTGTTTTGCTGCAACATCAGGACCAGCGGTTCCGGTTGTAGCCCCGGATCGATAATAAGGCATTCGGCGGCGTCTTTATCGTTCCGGACGCAATAGCAGTTGCTCTGGTAATCACCCATTACGATCGTATCAATAACCATGCGGCATCTCCATTTATGTGGGGTTCTATGATGTTAATGTATCAGAAAAGCGGGGGTTTGAAAAGGAGATTTTAGAGCAGGTTACAGGATCAGCGGCGATCGGGCAGGTCCCGTTTGAGCCGTTCGGCCAATTGTTGACGCAACTGCTCCACGTGCTCGGTCAATTGCATCAGAAATGCTTTTCTATCGTCTTCATCCCCCTGCTCCAACCTTCGCTGTATTTTGTCGATCAGGGTGTCAATGGTTTGCTGTTCACGCCGCATCTGCGGCCCGGAAAGCGACCATTCGTCCATCGCTTGTTCGAGGTCTTCGATATAGCCGGCCATTTGTTCGACTTCCCACCAGGTCATTTTGAGCATCCTTTCAAACAAACGTTACACTCGTTTGTACGCCGGAGCAACCAAGGTGTTCAGCAGAACCTCAGGCCGGGAACGTGTCGCCCTCAAGCGGACGGACCTGGTTCACTTTAAAAAAGACTAAAAATTTATCCGAATCATCTTCTTCTGGGCAGATACACGGCTGTTTTTTGCAAAGGGCCTCAATCAGCGAACGATTTTTGTCCTGACGCTGCATCGTCAGCAACAGCCGGATGCCTTTATAGCCGGGGCCTTTTTCCAGAAACAGATAAGAGGCCATCAGGTGGCTTTGCAGATTCCGGTGGCTGAGCCGCTCTTTCATCACGAAAGCGACGGTTGTTTCGTCCACAATAAAAGGTTTGGAATAGACCGCCTGGTCAACATTGTGATCCGGGTCACAGGTGGCTAAAATACCGGTGCCGTCGTTTTTTTCGAAATAATCCGATAAATTCATACTTTCTCCCATGTCCATATCTTAAAGAACGTTATTTTAGTTATTTATACGCAACGAAAGGGGTTTTGTGTTCGAAGCTAAATTTGCGTTTTCCTAATTTTACTGTCCAACATAATTAAAGTTTTGTAAGTCATTTATACGAATAACTTTCCAGGGGAATAGTCCCCATGGAAAGGAAAAGTCATGGAGCGACGATTTGAAATACGAAAACAAGAAATT
>JAOUFG010000111.1 GCA_029858345.1 Phycisphaerae bacterium | reverse complement strand
CCAGTTGCAAAAACACATCAATACCGCAATGGCATCCCCGGCGGACTGGATGCCCTGGAACTACAACGACCGGTTGCAAAGCATTGGCACCTCAAAATATTTTTTTTCAGCATTGCCGAAAACTCACGAAGTTTTGATCGAACAGCAGGAGAAGCAGAACAAACGGATTCTGTTGTCGGATCATCAACGGAAAAGAATTGCTGCCAAAGCGAAGCGGCTCAGTCGCAAAATGCTGGAGCAATGTACAGTTTTATTCACCCCCGACACTGTGATACGATGGTTCAACAAGCTTATTGCCGAAAAGTATGATGGTTCTTCCAAACGAGGTAAAGTAGGGCGTCCACAAATGACACCTGAGATTGTTGCTCTTGTGATTCGCTTCAAGGAAGAAAATCCTCGCTGGGGCTATCAGAAGATCACAGATCAACTCATTTACCTGGGCTATGTGATCAGTAAATCCAGCGTCAAGAACATCCTCATTGAAAATGGCTACGATCCTGAACCTGACTTGACTGTGCGGTCCACATGGCATGAGTTTATTCGCAGTCATTGGGATGTATTAGCAGCCTGCGATTTTTTCACGATTGAGCTTCTGGTTGGCACAAAACTGATCCGTTGCACCGTTTTCTTTGTGATCGAATTGGCCACACGCAAGGTGTTCTTTGCACCGATCAAACTACAGCCAGATGGAAAGTATATGAAACAAGTTGCACGGATCTTAACGGATTGTGAACAAGGATTTCTAAATGGCAACCGCTATCTTATTCATGATCGTGATCCGTTGTACAATACGAAGGGGTTTAGTGATATCTTGAAAAGCTCTGGCGTAAAACCGTTGAAGTTGCCGGCTCGAAGCCCAGATTTGAATTGCTACGCAGAACGCTTTGTGAAATCCGTAAAATCGGAATGTTTAGACCATCTTATTTTGTCATCGGTTCAACAACTTGACTATGCCTTATCTCAATATGAACTATATTATCACCATGAGAGAATTCATCAAGCGTTAGGCAGGATCATAGAGCCCCAGCACGAGTTGGATGACACGGCCGAGATCCAATGCATTGAACGACTCGGCGGCCTGTTGAAATCGTATCACCGGTTGGCTGCCTAACAATAGCAGGGGGCTTCAATATGGGAATCAGGCATATCGGGACATGCCTGATAAAGTGTCATTCTGTTCTCACAAACCATTTGCTGGTGATTCTGAAGAAGCTCACATTAGCAAATGCACAATCGTTCAGCATTTTTCGGCTCAACTTCAAAATATGAACTTGTGAGAGAGCAACAATTTAGTTGCGGATGAATATTTACACCGTAAGGGATGCCCTGGAACTACAACGACCGGTTGCAAAGCATTGGCACCTCAAAATATTTTTTTTCAGCATTGCCGAAAACTCACGATCAACCGCTTGCCTTTACACTCATCCAGGATGGTTGTCACCTCGCGGACCATCTGTTCCTTTGTAAACGACCGGAAATCATCGTACTGGGTATTTCCGATTAAAGTGATGTTATCTTTTACAATGTCATACGCTTCTGTGAATGTACAATTGCCTACCGGCGGCGCCTCGATCGTATGCAGGCCATCGGGACCCATATCCGCAAAATCCGGGAGCACTTCTTTGATCTGTCCGTGATAGTGCTGAATGACTTTTTTGCCGTAGCTGTGAATCATCTCAATAAGCTCCTTATCATAAGGGACGATCCAATTGAGAAATGTATCCCGGCTGACCAGCGGGGGCGAGGCCAGTTCTGTGCCGACGAGAAAATAAATGTCCGCCAAATCCCGCTCAAGACACCATTTGTAGATGATACGAAGCCGCACCATCGCACGATCCAGAAATTCCTTCACACGATCAGCCTGCGTGATCGACCAGATCGCATATTCTTCCAGATTGGCCCCATGATAGACCGGGATGATCGGCTCGCCCAAATCCAACATCATGGCACCGTATTCTTCCGGGAAATCTTCCTTTTCACGCAGAAATTCAGGCAATCTTTTTTCCAGTTCCGCTTCCAGCCGTTTTTCATCCGTCTCGATCGGCAAAGAGCAGAAAAATTCCAAGTCTTCATCGGAATGGAGCGGTTTTTTGACCTTGCTGCCGGAAGCACTTGTCTGGATTTCCTCAAAAATGGACTGACCCTTATATTCAATATAGTCCCGCATTATCGTGAGGCCATTTTCTTCGGCATCTTCGCTGCGATAGGTCACTTCCGGTGTAAAGAGCGGGATCGACTCTTTGCGTTTCCTTAGCTTCGGAACATCCGAGGGGATGCCGAAATTGCGACGATTGAGCATGATCGCATATTTCTTGGATGCCTCAAAAATCGGCTTGTAATCCGGGTGAGTTCGCACATCAACATAATAGTAGGTTGGATGACATGGAAACAGCAGCCAAATCGGTACGCGATCAGTTTGCTTGCCTTCCAAGCAAGCAAACAGTCTCTCTCTTGCCGTCATTTCTTGAATCAATTTTTTGTCTCCTATAACAATCCGTCAGCAATTTCAGGGTTGTCTAAAAAATCCATCTCTGCGCCTTCATGTTTTGTTTTTCGACAACTGTCATTCACCGCAAACCATGCCTGCTCCGTACATGGCTCTCGCATTGGCCGCCGGGATAGAATTTGTCAGAATATTACAGGTGCTGAGGATATAGCCGCCGTCTTTGCCAATATTCTCGCAAAGCCAGTTTGCCTGCTCAGACACCTCCTCCGGTGTCCCATAGGTCATCAAGTGGTCCAGATCCATGTTACCCATAAGGCAGATCTTGTCGCCAAACTGACGTTTAACGGCTCTGATATCCATACCGGCACTGGGCTGAAGCGATTGAAGGCCGTCGAAACCGCAGTCAACGATCTGTGGGAGGACCTGGCGGATATCACCATCGGTATGCATAAAGACGGGTACGTCTTTATAAGCTTTTATCGCAGTGATCATCTGCCGGTAAAAGGGCCACGCCAACTCATCCATGATGTTCGGCGGTAAAAAAAGCCCGGTGTTAAAAGCAATGTCGTCAGCGATCATAATAGCATCGGCGCCATGATCAATAAACTTACAAGCCCGGGAAATCTCATAAGCGATTACTTTAGCTGTTACAGCTTTTATCTCATCAGTATTGGTCATCGCCCAAACCATATAATCTTCGGTACCAAGCATCCAGTCAAGGGAACTGACCGGTCCCATTACCTGGGTAAAAATAAAAAGGTCGCTGTTGGCTACGAACCAATCGAGATTACCAGTCAGACAGGTGGATGGATCGGGCGCCTGGTAGTTATTCGACTCAGGGATGTCGCTGAATGCGGGCTTATGGAGGTGTGAACTGCCTTCGGTGATGACATGCTCATCACCGAGCACGCTGCGAAAGATCAGCCCGGCAGGAGCCTGCCCCACCTGCTCCATGGGGAACTGATGAATATTAACCACATCCCCGCCGAGTTCCTCAATTGCAGCAAGCAAACGCTCATTTGCGTCCATTGACTTAAACCGCTTATCGCCAATCAGTTTACGAACAAGTTCTCCCTCAATCGCCAACTCACCCCGCGGCACACGGTCTGTCTTCTGATGGCGGATAGCTGCCATTGTACGTTCTTTATGTGTCACTTCTAATACCTTTCTAAATCGTTACTTCATGCCGATTTTGTTTCGGCAGTAACATTATCATTTCTAACCGTTTACACAAAACAGAACCACTAATGAACTCGAATACACACTAACAATCTCTTTCTTAAATAAAATCATCCTAATAAGTACACTCTTTCGCTGCATCAACGAAAGCTTTAATAAGTTCCGGTTCTGCGTCAAAGAAATGGTCCGACGGGCAGAGTATATATGAACCTGCCTGGCCGGCCTCTTCGAAACATCGCTTAACCTCGGCCTTTGTCTGCTCAACCGTACATTCCGTAAAAAAGTGAAGCTGGTCAAATCCGCCGATCATGCAGATGTCATCTGGAATGCGTTTGCGAGCCTCGGCAAGGTCAGCATCAGCTCCCATTCCAACAGGCGTGAACGTTTCCATTGCATCAGGATTCATGTCAGCTATTCTTTCTAATATCGGCATCATTCCGCCGCATGTGTGATATGCAATCTTCTGACCGGCCTGATGAGCCCCTTCAATTATGCGGATATCATAAGGCGCTACATACTCATCAAACAGAGCTGGCGATATCACCGTCGAAGAAGCGTCGCCGCCGCCAAGTTCGAGGATGTCATAGTTTGCCCCTGCAAGCGAGGAGGCAAATATCTCTTTGCGTTTACACAATATCTCCAGAAACTGATGAACCCATTCGGGATCGTCAAACGTTGCCATAATGAGTTTTTCGATACCAAAAAGACATGACGCATCCTGCCATGTTCCCGGCTGACCGAAAATGTCAAACGAGCAGATATGCCCACGAACCAGACCGCGATCGCCATACTCAGCAGCAATCTTGTTCAGAACTTCAACATCGCATTTCGGAGCGGTCGCATATTCGCCGATCAATTCAATATCGCTCTTATTCTTGATAAGATGCTCAGTGACCCATGAAGTATGCTCATTAGACTGCATGACCGTAGTAAGCGTACCGCCGGGAGTAACCATATTATACCTGATCGTATGATAGCCCTGACCGGGTATTTCTTCCCATTTTATTTGCCACGTATCGCTAGATATAAGTCTGCTGCCTAGAAAACCTATCTCGCCCTGATCCGGATTGTAGAATTCGCCCTTTGTCTCATCAGGCCGATGCGGAACTGCCCAACATATCGCATCAAGGTCAAAGTGCTCAAAGAACTCATCGCTTGACATGCCTGACATGTATTTATCCAGAAAGGATGGCATGATATGATGAGTTGTCACCGGCAAACGGTCTGCCTTGACGCAATTGATCGCAGCAAGCAGCCTTTCTTTTGAACTCATAATCGACATGCATTTTTCCTTTTTTTAACAACAACCTGCCATTTAGACTGCAGTCATTGTACGAACTTTATGTGTCACTTCTAATTCCCTTCTACATCGTTACTTCGTGCCGATTTCGTTTCGGTATTAAGATTATCATTTAATACAGGTAAACCGAACTTCACTAAGACCAAAGCCTGTTCCTCCCCAATTGCCAACGCCAACTTCAGGGTTTGCTGTCAATCTAACATAACGGGCCTTGATTCCGTTAAAACGAACAGGGCTGTTCTTGCCGTCATCCAGATTCGTTGCCGGCATCCACGGGGTCCCGGTTGCCCTGGCCAGGCGGAAGGGGAAATCTCCTGACTTGAGCGGTGTCCACTGGTTACCATCTTCGGAATACTCTATCGTCACATCCCGCATGCCAGAGGCCAAGCCGCCCACCCACCATAGTACACGGAAATTGTCAGGACAATTGTAATTCCAGACCCACATCTCATCCAGCGAGTACACTTTGCCAAAGTCAAACACAAGCATCGAATCCTTACCCCCCTTGTTCATCTGAAACATACCCACTTGGTAAGAACTGGCACGATGAAGCGATGTAATATCAGGACCATCCGTACCGCCTGCCCCTACAAGACACTTAGGAGAGTTTTTCCAGTATTCATGATGTGAATACATATTTTTGTCAGTACAAACAGCATCGACCCCGCCGATCACATTATTCTCAAGAACATAAACCAAAACAGAGCAACTCATCTGCACACCATCGATCTTTGCTTCAACATCAACGGTTGTCCATCCGCTGCCAACTCCGGTGATCTTTCCGCCTGAATTAACCTTTGCAATCGTTTTATCCCTGCTGCTGAAACGACACCTGGATGTGCAATTCAGACGACTTTCGTCAGATAATATCATGTCAATGTCAAGCTTAGTGCTTTGATTTTCAGGAGTCAACAAAACATCCAATGCAGCATCAGTATACTTTACCCCCTCTTGTACCCTTGCATCAATGATGGGCACCAGCATCACAGGCGGATTTCCAACTGCCTCTTTTAATTCCTTGCCGACGGTTACTTTATAGACACCCCCCGGCACCGTATCCCAGGCATAAACACCTGCTTTGCCGCTAATCTTAACAGACTTGAAACGGTCCCCCTTAACTTGATCAACAGAAATATCATGTCCCGGCCAGCAACTTTCCATACGGCACTTGCCGCCCTTTTCGGACAGAACCTCTACATGAGACACATTGCCACCCTTCAGCGCACCTGAAACCAGAAACGCACCTCGAACCCGCAAACGCTCGAAAGAAGCATCCCGGTTCTCCGGCCAGACATCAAAAACCTTCAGCACTCCGCCGTGGGCATGAGCCAGCATCGTATTAATAAATTCGATACCGCCAACCCCTTCAAAGGAGTGATCTTTATTTATAAAAGTATTGTTTTTACGAACAATTTCGTGCGGTCCGCTGCCGCTGGTTATACGCTTTTTGAACAACTCCAGTAAATCTTCACCGGGCCACTCAGCTCGTACAGCTTGCGAAAAAATACGCGAAAATGAATTGCCCTGATTCCATGACCCTAGGTAGCTAAGTGTGTTACGGGCAACGATACGGTTCCTTTCAGAATTACTTTCGTCAAGTGATCCACCGGGATAGACGTGATCAAGGACAACCGGATTGTCACCTGTCCCGAACGTTGATACTTCCATCCGGTTTTCTGCTTCGGTGAAACACATATTACCGTTAACAACAACAGTAGGATAATCGCTCAGACGATCAAGGTAGTCCTGCCAAAGACCTCTGCGGTCTTTATCCACACCCAGCTCCTCACTAAAATCGATCGCAGCATGAAGAACATAGCGAGTATAACCCAAAGTATTCCCCGGATTAAGATCACCAGTATCCCTCTCACGGGCTGCACCCTGTATCACATAACGCCCCGTATCATCAAGGACAAGGTTCTCTTCCCAAAAGTCCATTAGTTCACGAATATAAGGGTAGGCATATTGTTCAAGAAAACTTCTATCTCGATAAAACTCATAGTTCCATATCAATGAGAGGGCGGCCATTGTAGCATTGCTCTTTTGCCCTAAGGCATCACCGTTGAGGCCGTGTGCGCAAACTCCCCAGGGCCCGATCATAACAGGCATCACAATACCTTTGGTGCCAAGTTCTTTTGCTAAACGCCGTCCGGACGGAATATAATCCATACAAACCCTAGCATACGGCAGTACCATTTCGCCACGGTTCGCCGAAAACAGACTCCAAAACGGAGCCTCGCCATTGTAGTTCATCGTGTAGTTTCCACCCCATATGGGACGGGTGTGAGTAATCCAGGCACCGGCCAGGCCCGGGGCGACACGACTGTCCAGGTCAATTGAACACCCAAGAACATACAAAGCGCCGTAGTAGTAACGCTCGATCGCAGGATCAGTCATATCAATCCACGATTTCAACCAATAGTTTTGCCACCAGGCCGCGTGTTCCTTTAGGAGTTCCGGAATCGCGTTAATATCAACGCGATCCAACGCAGTAATGGCATCGGCAAGGTGTTGATACTCATCCTTACCGCCGCCGGCACTTAATACCAGCATCACAGGTTTGCTCGGCTCAACCGTAAATGACAGATTAGCCTCTATCTTGTCAGAGTCTGTTGTCCGCACATTTTTCCCACCCAAAATCCTTAACGCAGCCGCAGTATTGACATTTACATGGCTGGAATGCTCCTTGCGCAGCCACACGGTTTTATCATCATGGACCCCTTCAATAATGAAAAAATTATTATTCTCATTATCGGCCTGCAGACGAACATTCACTGAAGCGCCGCTTCCCTCGGCTTTCATTTCAAAAACAACCAGGTCTTTCTGTGCCAATGCTATACTACGAACATGCAATATACCGTCAGTTAACGGTAATGTGCTGCGGACCTCCGCCTTGGTCATATCCTGCACATGCTGATACCCATCTGGCTGTGAGGCCGCGTTATGGATCGTAAACCCTAGTCGACAAAAACGGGCCGGCACGATCGAAGTCTTTGGGAAAATTCCTGTGGACCCCAATGTACCTTTCCAGAAGTCCGGCTTGGTAACGTGATAGTTGACCTGGCGATGTGTTCCATCCAGTGCCAGCGTCAACTTGCCGCCTCCGCAAATCGGCGCATCCGGAATGGTGTTTACTTTCTGCAGGGACGGTATCGGCCCATCATATACCGATTGATAATTTGCGAGTTTGGTGTTCAGAACTTCCCATTCTTCTGTATGATTCGGGCTGGTTTCATGAGCCTTCAATTGTTTTTCTCCTTCGGAAACTTCCGGCAGCCTATTCGCGTTCGCTTGTATATTGACCTGAAGCAAAAACACGCACAGAATTGAAATCGGAAGAACGAATTTCCTCTGACATTTCCCATTGAACTGTTTACCAAACATCATTTTACCCTTTCAATTTTAATAGGCGAATTCAACTCCCAAGTGCAACTGAGTCCAATCCTGTATTGTTATCCAGTTAATTTCTTCCGTTCATAAAATACGAAAGATTATTGACAGTACCCATTGAAGCCTTTGCTGAACGCGGCAACTGCTGCCAGATGCCCTCCGGCTGTCCCTTAGGGACGTGTAGGTTCGACTCCTATCGCTCGTAGTTTTTTATTTACACGCCACCAGGTAAAAAAACTGTCTCGCTTTATTTTTACTGTCCAATTTCATTTTCGTTCTTTAACCCTTAGTGGAGCCAATAGCTTATGTCGCTTGTAATGATAAAACCGAGCAAGCTCTCTGCGTTTGCTTTTTCGTTTGATACAGCGTCTGGCC
>JAOUFG010000195.1 GCA_029858345.1 Phycisphaerae bacterium | reverse complement strand
GGTAAGTTATGCGGTCTACCAGGCCTACATAAATGCCTTTAAGGCCGGGAACAAGGATGCTCTTGTCTGCACCAAGTTATGGAGCACTCTCAGCGATGAGCAGGTTCTCGAGGATTATATGAGCGGAGAAAGCGGCTTTCTTTTGGCTGTGAGTGATAAGCATCATCATGAATACCGTAAAGGTTTTTCGGAAACAATTCCGCTGCACTTTCTCACCTTTCTGGGGGAATTCTGGGGGATTGGTGAGCCTCGGTTCCCGGTGGAGGTGGTCACCGGCTGGACCGAACACATCAACAGCATGGGCGGAACCGTTTCATGGGATTGTCCCCTCACAGATTCCGGAGAAATCCCTGATAAGGTTTACGAACAGCTGGCCGTGGTGAGCAGAAAAGTCACTACAGGTATCAGATAGATTTGATAGCAGGTATCCACGACCTGTACCCCGACACTGGAGCTATCATGGACGGGAACGAACCATTAACCTGTGCTTTGAGCACGAATCACAGAATGAGCATATTAGCTTTTGCAGGAAAAGTGGATCGTATTAAAATGTAAAAGAACAAAAATACTAATTATTCAATTGATGGATAGCCTCATAGCAGAAGTCTCCATAAGTCGTAAATGAAAACAGTGATAGTACAATGTAGTACGGGATACCATAAACAGTAATTGATCAGACACACAAGGAAGAGAACTGGAAATATGAATAGACGAATGTTTCTTAAAAATCTTGCAGTGGGTGTCGCGGCATTAAGCTTAAAAGGGTGCCATCTTCCTTCACAAAAAGCTCCGGTCCCAGTCAGGTCATTGAAGGGATCTCGCCCCAATATCGTTCTCATAATGACCGATGATCAAGGCTATGGACAGTTGGGATGCCAAGGACATCCCTGGCTGAATACACCGAATATCGATGCCTTGTGCAAACAGAGCACGGCTTTCTTGGATTTTCATGTCAGCCCGACCTGTTCACCGACGCGTGCGGCCCTGATGACCGGGAATGTACCGTTCAAGAATGGTGTGACGCATACAGGTGGTGCGAGAGCCAGGTTAGCGTTGTCAGCAGTGACTTTACCGCAACTCCTAAAAGAGCAGGGGTATACGACTGGGATTTTTGGCAAGTGGCACTTGGGATGTGACCGGGAAGAATATCTACCGGGTTCCCGGGGGTTCGATGAGGTTTTTATTCACGGATACGGCGGCATTGGACAGCCGGAAGACGTGCCCGGAAATAAATACATGGATCCAATCATTCGCCATAATGATAAGTTTGTTCAAACGAAGGGATTCTGCACCGACGTATTCTTCACCCAGTCGTTGGGGTGGATTAAGCGGAATAAGGACAAACCATTTTTTGCCTATATTGCGACCAATGCCCCGCATGGGCCGTTTATCGCGCCTCCTGAAAACCGCAAAAGATTTATTGAGATGGGAATGAGCAGAGGACAGCCTGGGTTTTACGGCATGATTGAAAATATCGATGAAAATGTAGGGCGTTTAATGGCGTACCTCAAGGAGTGGGATTTGGAACGAGACACCCTCGTTGTTTTCATGTCAGATAACGGTTTTATACTAGCAGGAACCGGTATCGGCAAGATCGGAAATAAAGACGGAGAACCGATTTTTGCCTATAACGCCGGACTGAAAGGCGGGAAAAAGACGGTTCATGAGGGCGGAACCCGGGTACCTGCCTTTTTCCGGTGGAAAGGCGTCTTGAAGGAAGGTGTCGAATGCAAGGCACTGGCGGCTCATATCGATATTCTGCCGACGCTCATCGAGTTCGCCGGAGGAGACCTTCCTGAAAATCTTGACGGTAAAAGTCTGTTGACCTTGCTCGAGAATCCCGATGCAGACTGGTCGGATCGAAATTTATTTTTCCACGTTGGGCGTTGGGCCGACCGGATTGGGCCGGATAAATCAAAATATGATAAAAAAGCGGGCTTCGCCGTGCGTAACAGCCATTACCTCTTGGTCAATAACGAAGAATTGTACGATATTCTCAACGATCCGGGAGAAACAAGAAATCTCTATGCTCAAAAGCCGGAAGTTGTACAGGCTATGCAAACGTCCTATGACCAGTGGTGGGACGAGGTCAGGCCGTTCATGATTAATGAGAACGCTC
>JAOUFG010000109.1 GCA_029858345.1 Phycisphaerae bacterium | reverse complement strand
CCGGTGAGTTCAACGGTAAATTGTACTGTGAGCTTGTTATCCGTTTGGTCAATCAGTTTTGCTGGCATGGTAAGTACTCCTAAAAAAACAGTTAAACCATGCCACTGTTATCGGACAAATCCAAAAAATTCCTTGAAATATAACACTATTTCAAGCGAACACCCTCGCCGGCCGGTCCCATAAAATGCCCGCGTAAAGCGGCCTTATGCATTCGATGAGTCACGTGCGTCGAGCCGACGTTTCAGCGTCCTGATTTGTCCGTCAAGAATAAACAGATAGCCGAACGATACTGCCCATAACACTGAAAATGAAAGTCCAAGATAAGTCATTATTTGCCTCTGATTAAAAATGTTCTTCAAGTCGATTTTTGATTTTCAAAAGATCGGTCCGGATCCAGATCAGCAATGCTCCCAACAGTACAATTGACGCCATTGACATGAAAAACGCCAGCCGCTGCCCTGCCGCATCAAAACTGAAACTGGGCTGGTGGATATCCTGCATATAGCGGGCACTGATATAGACCATCGGAACATCCAGAAACGCGATGATTCCGTAAACCGCGCAAATCCTGGCCTTCTTGTCTGCTGAACCGGCAATCGATGAACGCAGAATCAAATAGACAACACATAAAAACCATAATAATGCCGCGGATACCAGCCGGGGTGACGGGGTCCACCACATCCCCCATTCGGCGCGGGAGAAAATACTGCCGGTCAGGTTCAGGATCGCCGCGAAGACGGTTCCCACTTCGGCACTGGCCATCGCGAGCAGGTCCCATGTTCGCTTTGAGGTAATTAAGTACCCAATCGATGCGACCAGTAAAACCACAAAACACAGCATCGCACAAATGGAACTGGGAACATGGGCATAAATGATGTTTCTGACAACGGAATCGGGATTCGCTTGCGGACCCCGAATTTGTCCGATTGTCAACGCAATCCACATTGATGCCAGAATCAAAATCAAATTCACAAATAAAAGTATGCGTCGAATCATTCTTTACTCCTTAACGACAAAACCAAACAACAGCCAGCACGCTGTCACAAAAACAATATCAAAGACGGCCATATAGCTGATGGCCGTTTTTAACGTCCCGACAAACGCCAACGCTCCCGTTCCGGCCAATTCCGGCGGGATTACATTAAACAGAATTAACAGCGCAAACGTCGCCGGAACCATCATGGGTGCCAGAATCGCTAATACCAGGATACTGAGCAGCGATCCGCGTGTGCGTGTTAACTGCACCACAGCTGAAAAGAGCGTGCCCACCGAAGAAATCCCGATATTGCCCAGCATCAGCACAAGAATAAACAGCCCGATATTGCCCGACAGCGTTAGCTTAAACGCCAACATCACAATCGGGGTCAAAACAAGCTCATAGACGGACAGCATTACCACATTAACCAGCAGCTTTGCCAGATAAATTGTTCCCTCATCAATCGGAGCCACAATCAAGCCATTAATGCATCCCTCATCGTGCTCGGCGGCAAACGACCGTTCCTGTGCCAGAAGACCGGAGAAAATGAACGCAATCCACAGGGCTACCGGGCCAACGACCGTCACTGCCGAAGAGACAGCTTCGCTTGCGATACGCAGTACCCAGACAATCAGCATGCCTTGCACAATCATCGTCGGCAGTACCTGGCGGGACCGAAGCTCGATCAGGACATCCTTGACAAAAACCGACTTTAAGCTTTGGAGAAAATAGTTCACGCTGATTCCCTCGCATACTGCACGTAATCATTTGCAAATCGTGATGGATCTATCTGGCTGATACCGCGGTCAAGAATGATCCCGCCCTGATCGATGACGACCACACGATCCGCACATCGTAATCCCTGGGAAACGTCGTGGGTTGTCATGATGACGGTGCCGCCGCGACTGCGAAAGTCGCTCAACATCGCCGTCAGGTAATCGGTGGACGTCATGTCAAGACCGGTAAACGGTTCATCGGCAAACATCACTTCCGGCTCATGAACCATGGCCCGTGCGATGGAAAGACGCTGCAGCAGTCCCCGTGAAAGAACAGACGCCTTGTCATATCGAAAGGCCGTCAACCCCACCTGCTCAAGAAGCAATCTGATGCGTTCCTGCCGCCCGGGAACACCGTAGAGACGTGCAAAAAAGTCCAGATTTTCCAGAACAGTCAGGTCCGGGTAAACCATGCTTTGATGCATGATAATCCCCAGTTTCGACTTGACGTACTCCGTTTCTTTGCGAAGGCATTTTCCTTTGATGAAGACGGAACCGGAATCCGGTTGGAGCAGTCCGGCCAGAAGTTTCAGAAATGTGCTTTTGCCGGCCCCGTTAATACCGCAGACAAACAGCGATTGCGGGGTGTCAACGGACAGACTGACTTTCTTCAGAACAGGCCGGGTGAACGCCTTGCTGACTTCATTGACGGCGATTATTGCGTTTTCTGCCAAGACGAGTCCTTTTTAATCTTTCGGCTGATGCTTTATCAACCTGACCAATCCAATCACTGCTACAACGGCAAAAACAATGCCTAACATAATCCATGTATTCTGTTGACCTGGTGGAACAGAAATGCCTTCAACATGAAAAACCAGGGCAGACCCTGGCGAAACAGCCACAGAGTAATAATTCGTTGGAGTACCGTCTTTGAGAGCCATTTGCCCTGCCGGTTCACCAAACTCTGACGTAATACCGGTGTCTGACTGAACGAAAACCATCATGCTTTGCGTCGGGAGCGTTATAATCTTTGTAAAATCGATTGCTTCCGTACTCAGCGGCACATTATAACTAAACACCGCATGATAAGACCCGGGCGGTATCGCCATCGTGTCATAAAATCCCGTTATCGTCTGAGCAATCGCGTCTGAGTGAAAATAACTCGAAAAAGAGAGATTTTCAACGTTTTCAGGAAGAGCAATTTCGATCACTTTCGGATTCTCGTTCTCATCTTTTTGATCCGACGAAACCGCCTTGTCCGAATCATTGATCAACTGAATGTATTCCGTAAACTGAACGTTAGGACCGGATTTTTTTATAATCAGATGATGTGTCCCGGCCTGAATCAGAGAATTGTCATCAGAAACATCAAAAACCTGAAAAGAAAGGTCATATTGTTTCTGTCCGGGTTGCAGATCCAATGGAGCGCTGGAAAACGCCATGTTGCTGTGTTTGGCCTGTGCCACCGCCACGATATCCGAACCTGCGGGAATCCCCTGGATCATGCAGTTGCCATCGACATCCGTAACGGCCTGGGCTTGTTTGGCAATATGATCGCCGTGATAGAAATTCACAGTCACCGGTGTGCCTTCGAGTACCCGGCCGCCTGCGGTGCCGTTACTGATATGAATTGAAAGCACCGCCTCTGCAACAATCTCATGCTCGGCCTCTTCAGCCAATAACGGCCACGTTACCACAAACATCAGCCATAGTATCAAATTAATTCTTATGACATTCATTTTTTATTGGACTCCGATGAAAACAGCGGCAGTATAACCGATAATACACAAATCGCCAACAATATCCATTTAAGATAACCCATCATATATTTCTCCATATTGACTATTTTCGGGAGACAACGAGATTCAGAATCACAATCCCGGCACCCATGACCATCAATGTGCTTCCAATCCAAATCCAGTTAATCAACGGTTTGACCATCGCCCTGAGATTGATCATCTTGCTGGCGATATCCACATCCATCAAAGCCAGATAGACATCCGACCCGAGTGTCCGCCGGATATCCACTTCGCTGACCGCCTTGCCGCCTGCACTGTAAACGGCTTTCGCCGGTTTCAACTGGGCAACCAACTTGTCGCTTTGATCATAGACCGACACCGCGGCCCACATCGCCGTAAAGTTGGGCCCATGGTCAGCACCCAACGATTCATACACCAGATTGTAACCCCCGAGCTGCTCCTGTTGTCCCGGCATCATCGATATTTGCCGCTCGACATCATATCCTCCGGAACCGGCGATCCCGATAAATATTAAGGCAACACCCAGATGCACTATTCTTGCGCCATACGCCCGCCAGTTGATTTTTCCGGTTCTTGCCAAAATTATGATATCCATAACCAGATTCAGCAGCAATAACCCTGAAACAACAAAGAAAAGAGGGGCAAGCTGTTTAAACATAAACCAGAGGATCGCACAAATCACAATCACAAGTCCGGCCAGAATAAACCGAACAGATTTCTTGAAACCATGCTGCCACAAATAAGGACATAAGCCGATAAACAGAACCAGCACCAGCCCCCCCGGAGAGGTAATTTTCGTGAAGTATTCCGGCTTGAGCGTGATTTGCCGCTTGCTGACAAGTCCGCTCAAAAACGGAAACAGCGTCCCCACAAAAATCACAAACGTCAGTAACAGAAACAGCCAATTGTTCCAGACAAATATTTCCTGAGCCCGGGGATGTGAAAATGACGGTTGGTCCTTGCGTCGCCAAAAACGTTTAACAATCAGGAAGCCCGATAGTACCCAGATATGAATCAACAATATGACAAATAAAATCCCCTTGCCCGGATCGGGGAAAGCATGGACACTGGAAACCAGTCCGTAACGCGTTAGAAACGTACCGAAAATACACAGACTGAATGTCAGCAGACACAGTATTTCCGTCCATATAACGATACGCGTTTTCGGAGTAAAAATTCTGAAAGAATGCAGCATCGCTGTCGCAACCAGCCACGGCATCAGGGATGAATTTTCAACCGGGTCCCATGCCCAATAACCGCCCCAACCTAACTCTTCATAGGCCCACCATGCTCCAAGGACAATACCCACCGTCAAAAATATCCATGCTGTTAATGCCCAGTTTCGCGCAGCTCTGACAAAAGGGGGCTCTCGAACCTCAGTATTCGATTTGAAGCAGGCGAAGGCCCATGCAAATGGAACTGCAAATGCCGCATACCCAACAAGCAACAGCGGCGGATGCAGCACCATCGCCGGGTGCTGTAAAAGAGGATTTAAGCCCGCACCGTCTCGAGGTATAACCTCGGACAGAGTAAATGGATCTTTATCCAATACTAATACCAGAAGAAAGAAAACCGCAACCAAATTGGCAATTACCCGGGCATGTGCACAAAATGACCTCTTGGCAGACTGTGTGCTGAAAAAAACCGTTATCAGCATGCCCGTCTGCAACCACAGCCATAACAGCAATGAACCCGCCGCACCAGCCCACAAAGCACTAATGCGATAAGACAGCAGCAAGTCCAAAGACGTATGCTCAGCGACATATCGCACACTGAAATCACACCGAATTAATTGTATCCATAAAATAGTCATGGCAACAGAAAGGCATAAGAGACAACACACCATTGCATTACGGCCACTTCGCAGTAAACCGCTGTCAAGACACCAGGCCCCGGCAATATCAGCCAAAATGGCATAACTGCTGAGAAACAATGCGAGGATTAAAGAAAATTGTCCTAAATCTGCCATTAATTTACCTTTGCTTTATATTTAGATTCACACCGCGTCATTAACATTTCTGCATTAAACGTTCCGGATGTTTCTAACCGCCCTTCTACCACAACTTCGATTCTTTCGGCAAAATTATCCGGAACAACACCGGTATATTTTACAGGTAACTCGTTATTTATTCCCTCAAGAACAAATACAAGTTCCATCTTGCTCATATCTCGGGATACCGTTCCCGCCTTAACTTTTCCAGCCAGCCGCAAAGAGCTATTTTTGACGGATTCACTACCTGTGGCAAACTCATCCACAGAATAATAATACGACCATGAAGACTGCATGGCTTGATACATAAAATATCCGATACCACCCCCAATAACAACAATTCCAATCACTAATTTTATAACGGTTTTTGCTTTCATGATAAACTCCTGTTTAGCATAGCCTAAAACACCTATTTTATACACCTACTACATAACTATGGCCCATACTCTTCGGCCGAATGATTTTCACCGTGACATTCCAGATAACAGCGACCCCGAAAATCTCCCAGGTCCTCAAATTCCAACCGGCCCGTATCAGCATCTGCAGACACAACCGTCATGTCAAAATTGATCAGATTGCTGTGATTTACAGCGTCACCCTGACTGTAGCTGATGCCGTGGGGATCATGACAGACCGAACACGGGGTATTCTGGTCCACAATATGCTTTTTGTGTTTTTCAAAGCTTCGGTCATTCAGGATGCTCTCTCGATCATGACACTGATAGCATAATTCATAAGCGAATACACTTTCGTCCGTATTATCGTCGGTTTCATAGCGGTAGGCCAAAAGATACGGGTATTGGGAACCATGCGGCCCTTTTGCCTGTGATGAGGGATCCGAATTGTGGCAGTCGGTACAATAAATCATTAGTGTCTCATCCATGCCGGAAATCAGACTGGGAACGTTCGTGTTGACGCCTCTGGCCGTGACCGGATGAAAAGACGGGTTGCTCTGGTCGAACTCCAGCAGCGTATTCGTTTGCGTAATCTGGCGTGAAATAACCGAATCCACATAACTTGTACTATTCCCATGACATTTAAAGCAGACCTCGTATTCATAACTGGCGTGTTCGATCGGCGCTCCGGATGCCGATACACCGGAAACGGCTTTTAACGCCCCCTGAATGTTCGGCGCAGTCGCAGGACTTTGGATACTCTGAACCATCGCATGGGGATTATGGCAATCTTCACATTCCACATGTAAATCCGAATCAACAGCAGATTCCCGAGTCTCATGAATGCCTTCATAGTCACCCGCAAAATGGCCGCTGAACTTCTGAAACTCATTTAGCATATTCTTCGCTACCTGCCCATTATGACAATTAAAACAGTTGTCCTCTTCTTTTGCGAAATGAAAGAGTCTTTCGGGGTGACCGGCTGAATGCGGTTGATGACAGGACAAACAGCCGTTATCCGAAACGGTTTGGTAATCTGTTTCTTTCAGAAAATCATCGTTGGCACCTTGAACCAATTGATTGGACGCTTCATGAATGCTGCCCGTCCAGCCATACAAATCATGGCACTTCAAACAGAGATTCGATTTAATATTCGGAAGCACCAGAAATTTTCCAAATGTATCATCGTGAGGATCGTGACAGGTCACACATTGCATCTCGCCGAACTGATCGAGAACAAGCTCTTCAGGAAGGGAAGATGGTTCCCGAAGCTGCGGGTCCTTGGCAGCTAGATCGGCCGAATAGACAAAACTAATCGGGTGGTCATCCGATAAATCGGTACCAATATTGGCTTTGCCCGGCGGCATCGTCGTCCTCCCTCCCCCGCCGCGGACACTGGATTCGAGTGCTATCGTGCCGTCGTGACAACTCAGGCACAGCTTGCTGGTCCCTGTCGGTTGCCCCACTTCGGCATCAAGCGAAGAGCTTTGATAGATCGCATAAACGGCATTGGACAGCGTATGATTCCATAAAGGCGTATTCGCTAGCGCCATGTGTGGGGTATGGCAAAACTGACATGCCTGACTGCCGTCTCTTCCGGGCGAGAAATCGTGAGCAGAGCCTGCTACAATTCCATAGAGATAAGGAGCCCTCATCAGGAGAATAACGCCGCAAAGACAACACAGCAGCTTTTTATATGATAGAAATCTCATGGTACTTGACTTTCTAATAACTGGAACACCTGTATTCGTTTATTGAATGAATCCGCCACATAAATTCTGTTTTCGCCGTCGATAAAAATCGCCGACGGCAACCAAAATTCGCCTGGGCTATTGCCTTCACTACCAAAGGCCATCAGGATTTCTCCCC
This sequence comes from Phycisphaerae bacterium, assembly GCA_029858345.1. GTDB lineage: Bacteria > Planctomycetota > Phycisphaerae > Sedimentisphaerales > Anaerohalosphaeraceae > 4572-13. The sequence continues at coordinate 1,026 of JAOUFG010000109.1, read as the reverse complement.
GACTATTAAAAATTTGGATATTTTCAAACTGCCTGTCGCCGACATAGATATTTCCAAAATTATCCGTCGCTAACCCACACGGATGCGCAAAACACCCCGGACGATCCCCGTGCTGTCCGATTGATAGCATGTGCTTACTTTCCGGGCTGAACACCTGAACGCGATAATTCAATGTGTCGCTGACATATAATTTGTCATCCTGTCCCACCCAGAGTTGTGTCGGAAAATTAAACTGCCGCGGCTCAGCGCCCGGCTCGCCAAGTTCTCCGAGGCAATGTCCCTTCAAGTCAAAAATAAGAACCGTATGCCATTTCGTATCCGAAACATAGAATTTTTGCTGCTGCCGGCTGTAAGCCAGACCGGAAGGACGCTGCAAAATCTCCGAACCAAAGGAAAAAATGAAATTTCCCTGGGTATCGAAAACACAGATTTCAGCCAGAATACTGTCGGCAATAAAAACATTATCACCAACAACCGCCAGACCGATTGGGGATATCAGTCTTTTGGTATCATTTATCTTGAAAAACTGGAGATATTTTCGTTTTTCAAGATCCAGAATATGAACGGCAGAACCGGAACTATCGGCAACATACAATTTATCCTGATCCTTGACAACCGAATGGGGGCGGGCGAATACACCAATTTCTTCCCTGCCGAAAATAAGACGGCTTAAAGCTTCCCCCCCGGAGACTTCCCGTTTCAGGTCATCCTCGCTGCTGAATTGCCCCAAATACTTAATTCTGGGAGTCTCCGGTGGCTCAGGCCAGTACAATGGCTTATCCAATTCAGAGTAAAGCTCGCCGCGAGGCATTCCGCATCCGGCCCCGATGAGCATCGCTGCGAGCAGCACACCATAACTCAATAGGGCCTGTGGTCTTAAAACATATCTTTTTTGGATCAGCATAGTTTTACTGTCCAACATAATTAAAGTTTTGTAAGTCATTTATACGAATAACTTTCCAGGGGAATAGTCCCCATGGAAAGGAAAAGTCATGGAGCGACGATTTGAAATACGAAAACAAGAAA
>JAOUFG010000108.1 GCA_029858345.1 Phycisphaerae bacterium | reverse complement strand
CCGTTTGGTCAATCAGTTTTGCTGGCATGGTAAGTACTCCTAAAAAAACAGTTAAACCATGCCACTGTTATCGGACAAATCCAAAAAGTTCCTTGAAATATAACACTATTTCAAGCGAACACCCTCTGAAAATAACGTGCATTCCGTATAAAAACGGTTCATATTACCTAGCAAGAGAACAATTTTGTTCGAAACTCTAATTATTTACATTACTTGTGGTATTATTTACGTAATCCGCGCCAGTCAGGCTGTTCTCTACAGATTTCTGCCAGGCCTTCAACTGTTTCACCATGGTTTCCACCTTCTCCGGATACTGAGACACCAAGTCGCGACTTTCGGCGATATCCCTTTCCAGATCATAAAGTTCATAACGCTCTGTTTTTCCCCGATTAATTAATATCTTGTAGCGACCATCGATCCAGGCCGTCGGGCCAATGTATTGAGTATTAGCCACCGGATGCCGGGCATTTTTGAAATACCACTTTGCATCTGGATTCTTTTTTAACTGTTCTTCTTGTCTGGCAGTCATGGTGGTCATTTCATTTAGTGAATTAGCGGCCAGCCATGGCTCATTCTTTCGCTCCGGTTTCCAGTCGTAACACCAAAAACCTATTGGTGTTGGCCGCTCATGCATGGTTCCATCCACGATCAGCTTCTTGAGACTGATTCCATCCAGAGGGCGATCCGGTTCAGGACACTCAATACCGAGAACGTCCAGCAACGTTGGAAGAATATCCGAGGTAACACAGGGGACCGAAGTGTTTCGGTGCGTTTTGATAACGGCAGGCCATTCAATAATGCCAGGGACACGCAACCCGCCTTCGAAAACTTGGCTTTTATGTCCTCTTAGATGGCCGTTATACAGCTCTTTTTGTTGTTCTTTAGGGATTCCTTCGATGGTGATGCCGTTATCGGAGTTGAACCACAACAAAGTATTATTACGTTCTCCAATTTCATCCAGTCCCCTGCGAAACAACCCTATGGCGCGGTCCATGGCGGCTATTTCCCCGAGTCGCCAACTCAATTCGCTACCGAGTTTCCTGTAAGGAGCGCTGTCCTTTTCAAAGCATGAGTAGGGTGAATGAGGCGATCCGAACCAGACGACGATGAAAAACCCCTTGTCTTCATCGTGGACCTTGGAGGCAAATTTCAGCGCCTCCTTGACAATGATTTCGGAACTCTCTCCTTCGATACGCTCTGGAGGCATTCCATTGCGACTTAGTTCCGGGTTCATTTCAAAGAAATTGTCGTGAGAAAGCGATTCGTCAAAACCAAGGCTGTTCGGAGATAACGGTGAGCCCCTCTTGACTGCACCAATATGCCATTTTCCAAAATGAGCGGTTCGATAGCCAGCCGTTTTCAAGATTTGCGCCAACGTTATTTCTTCCGGGCGAATTGACCAACCGGCACCAAATGCGCCCGACCGGTTCGCATGACGGCCCGTCATCACGCTGGCCCGGGTCGGCGAACAGACCGGCGAGGCCGCGTAGAAGCGATCCATACGGAGGCCCGACGCAGCCATCTCATCAAGCACAGGTGTTTTCAGATAAGGGTGGCCATTGTAGCCGGTCTCTCCCCATCCCTGATCATCAGACATCACAAGAACGATGTTAGGTTTGCCCTGGCCGCCATGTGTTTTTCCAGAAGCACTCGAAGTAATCATGCATGCCAGTACAACAATCATCGTGCATTTAATCGATATAAATATTTTATTCATAATTCGACCTTTCATGCTTATGCGATATTTCCTATTTGATATCTTACTCAAGTTGACTGACTTTTAGAATGGGATTTTGGACGATGATGGCGATTTTTTCAATAAAAAACGGCACTCTCTTCGATAAAAGGGTTGGAACACGCTCTTTTACACAGGAGACTGCCGTTATGTTCAAGATCGTCCGTTTTCCCAAAAATCTGGAATCTTTTTTCGATTCCCTCCAATCTCAATTCCACTGGGATCATTTCGAGTACTTCCGAACCCTCGTTCTGCTGATCGTCGTTGCCTGGGGGCGGCGGAATATCGCCTCGCTTTACCGCCATCTGGACAGCCGCACTCAGCCGCATCGCAGCCGATTCAACAATTTTCTGAACGTCGGCCGCTGGCAGCCGCAGGTTACCTTGCAGTTGAAAGCCTACGAATTACTGGCTCTGCTGAATCCGCAAAAAGGCGATATCATTGAACTGATACTGGACGACTCCAAAAAGCAAAAACGCGGCAAGAAGATGGAAGCGGTCAGTTGGATTCACGATCCTGTCAGCGGTCGCAGTATCAAAGGCCACCAGTACGTCACGGCGGTTCTGCGTTTTCATGGCCACGTGATTCCGTGGGGCGTACGGCTCTACCTCAAAAAGGAAGATGCCGCCTTACTCGGCCAACCGTTCAAAAAGACCACCCAATTAGCCGCCGACCTGATCGACGAATTCAATCCGCCCGAAGGGGTTCAGGTGCGGGTGCTGTTCGACAGTTATTATCTGTGCCCTACGGTGGTCAAGGTCTGTCGGAGCAAGGGATTTCGCTTCGTTTCCACGCTCAAGAGTAATCGAAATCTCTATAAGAATGGCCGCAAACTCAAGGTCGGCGCTTATGGTCACAGTCTGTTTGGCCGCCGTCCACGGAAATCTTGTCACATCCAGAAGACCGGCGGAACGGCCGATTACACCTATGTCGATGCCGGGTGGATCAAGGTGAGCGACCTGGGCCCGCTGCATGTGATCTTTTCGCGTAAGAACCGGGACAAAAAGATGCTGGGCATTGTCACGGATGATCCGAAACTATCGGCCGGACAGATGATCCGGATGTACGACGAACGCTGGAGTATTGAGGTCTTTTTCAAGGATGGCAAACAGCTTCTGGGGTTGGGCCAATACCAGAACGTTTCTGCGCAAGCGGCAGTTACACACCTGCATCTGGTCTGCTTCGCCTATGCCCTGCTGACCCACATCGCCATGACTGGCGAAGGTGCAAAAGCCAAACGCAAATCGGCTGTCAAACTATCCACCGCAGACCTGCAAAACGAGGCGCGTCGTATCGTCTGGGACGATCTGGCTAACCATCTGAAGACCTTGTCCAGTGGAACACAAGTTGTCAAAGAGCTGGGGCGGCTACTTATCGCCGCATAAAAACTATGAAAAAAAGTCAGTCAAGTTGAGTATCTTATCATGTTATTTAACAGCTATTTTATAATTCTCAGGTAGGGGAAGTTGCGGTGCATCCAATCGGTATCTTCACCGGGTGCGGTTATGTAGATGGTTTGTTGTTTGGCCATTTCAATTATTTCCTTATGATGCCATTTATGCTTTTCACCGTGACCGCCTGAAAGACTGTCCTTCTTATTCTCTTCTTCATTAACACGTCATATCCCTTCCATTGAACAACGTATATTCAGAGTCGCTCGTTAAGCATTTTTAGTTGATTCAAGTGATCTTCAGGTATAATTCCGGAATTGCTGAGGGGCACATCCCACGAGACTGTCCCACCATGGTTGTTAATATGCTTCGTCCAACCCACTACCAGTTCATCCGGAAAACGCGGCTGACCCATCCCCCAAAAACTCCCTAAAAAGGTGAGAAAATGCAGCTGATCGCCCAAAATATCCGGTCCCAGATAATATTCCTTTTTATCCCAGGGACGAATCCCACTTACCGGTAAGCGCCAGTTAACTTCCCCAGCCAGATAATCCTCACAATCAGTCGCCGGCTTTTTCGGTTCTGGGCTGCACCCCATCGGCCCGGTATTATATGCGATTAAAGCATCCGGATTTCCTGACTTGAATGCATTGGTGTATTCTTTATACATTTCAGGTTTGTGGAAAACTCCTCCGTCAATCCACCATGCCGAAATCGATTTCCCCCAACGATCCGACCATTCGGTGATAACTTCCTGCCATTGTTTCTGTATTTCAGCTGACTCTCTTTTCCCATACGCAGGTAAATAACGTGTCCCGCGAAGGCCGCATGATGTCAGAAGTGTGCCTGTGCCAAGAGAAATTCCGCTAATTGCTAAACCTTTCATTAGTTCACGTCTACTGATTGGATGGCTCATAAATCTAATTCCTTAATATTGATATCAGAGTTTCATTATTTGCTATTGCTTAATACCCATTGCGATCGATTGATGCCGTCTAAGGAGATGTTATAAGTGATTTCATACGAATCGGTCAATGCATCATAATCGGTCTGCCAGAAATCATTGCCATGTACGGACTGGTCGAATTTAAATCGTTTACCATTTACTACCTGATACAAATTATAACCATCTGAAGATTTTAATCCTTCAAAACGAATTGGAACGGCTCCTACGCCGCCTTTGATCATCACGGTAACTTCAGAGCTATCCGCTTGAATGGCTACAGGATAATTATTTAAGACTTTGCCGCCGGTAACAACGACATTCAAATTGTTGCCTTTGGCTTCCCTGTACGTGGTCTTCCATGAATTAGGATTTTCTTTCAAATGTTTTCGATAGACCTCGTTGGGGCCGTAATAGTCATCGGCAGTACGGTGAAGCGTGATCAACTCCAGATCAAGCTGAATCGTATCGCCCTTTTTGAAATCAGTGATCCCTGTGGGAGGCAGAAGTTCGATATCAAGGTTGTTGGGCTGGGACTGGAAGACAGGGGCACTAATCGTTGGATGTGTATATGTTTTTCCCCCGGAAATAACTCGGTAATCCCTGATAATCAGCGCCCGATAGCCGGTCCCCTTGCTCTTATCCGTTGTATGCCTCGCTCCAGGTAATGCGACCCACCACGGGCCCTGCCCGGAAATCTCTGTGGGCGTCAAGAATACCTGGCCCTTAATAAGCGGGCCCGCAACGTCAAGCTGTTTGACAAGTCCATCCCCATTACCGTAGACGAGTTCAGGAGTCGTATACCGATGGGTTCGGCCAAGTTTAAACAGCCCGATTTTGTCCGCCGAGACATCCCGGGTAAACGTATAGCTGAAAGTCTGAAATGTGCGTGCGTAATCATCGGTTCGCAAAGTTTGAATTCGGGCTGCGAAATCGACTTCCTGGTTGGCACCGTAGCACCCTTCGTGCCGCACATCCGTCAGGCACGGACCCTGTGAAAGATATGCCGTTTTCACATGGTTCTGAAAATACTTTTCCTGATTTTCATCTTTAATATTCAACCAGTCGCCGCCCCAGCCGGCATCTGTCCAGCTCCATTTTTTTCCCTCTAATCCATTGCGAGCCATCAGCATGCGTACATCGGTAATGACATTGTCAACACAACTGGTGTCCATATCAAAACAAATCGTTTCCCCCCAGCAGCCAATCGCCAACTGGTCCCATCGCCCGTTATTGCCGTGGTAATCATCGCTGCCATAGCCGACGAGGCTGAGCTGGGCATGGCTAGCGGACGGCAATGCACCATAAAAACCATACGCAATGCGAAGGACATAGGTCTTCCCTTTCTCGGCAGGCAACATTGTATAAGCCATCAAATAACTGCCCATGCCCTTATGATGCCAGTTCTTACTGATCTGAACCGGAATCCCCGTAGGCCGTCCTTTTTCCTCGCAGAGTATCGGGCATAAGCCTGTAATGTTTGCGGGCGGACGCAGATCCAGCAGGAAAGGAATGGTTTCTTCTTGACCGGAGCTATTTACGGTGATCTTAAAGTCATCGTAATCTCTTATATCAGTATAACCAGTTTTCCATTTTCGGTTTAGCCGGTTAACAGAAGCGACATAACAGTTTTTAGACGCATCAAAAACAACCGGGAAACGTTGGCCGTTCGGCCCTTCGACAGTTATCTTTTCAGGCGTGATATTGCACTGCGGCGTCATGTCGCAAGTCAGGGTAAGACTTTTGGTTTCGTTTTTCTTCCAAAGAACACCGGTCTTCAACTGGTTCGTCCAGTTTCCATCCGGACTATTAACACTAAGACGCATTTCAGCATTTTCAAATTCCGACTCGGGAGATACATGCAGCGTGAATGTAAGCGAACCCGGCCAGGCGACCAGATCCAGACGCGCATCGCAGGGCAGTTTTCGGCCTTCAGCGTCCCGAAAGTCCAGTCCCAGAAAATCATAATGCTGCACATTCCGGCCGGATTCCCACAACTGGGCCGACGAAAGATGCTTAACACCCTTGTCTTGACCTGCTTTACAGGTTGCGGCACGGTACCGGACGCCGTCAACCACAAGTTCAACCAAAAATTGCCCTAGCGGAAGTTTCTTCAGCTTTTCGGATTTGTACCGCAGGGCGTCCTCATAGCTGACCGGGTTATCAAGTAAACCCATTCGGATCTTTCTAAAGTCATCCACATTAAGAACAAATCCGTATCGGCTGGTTTCAATACCGAATAAATCGGCGCTTTGGTCGTTGATATTTTTTCGCCACCCATTCAGCCAACAACTGAAGGTATAGTCATTTGATGCAACACTTATCTCAACCACTGTCAAAACCATCAAAACAAGTAAAATTCTTTTTTTCATAAAAAATCTCATGTACAGTTGAATTTTATTAGTTTTTGTTCTTCGAATTATTGCATTTTTATGCGAGCCGTAACTTTTCTCATTAATCTTTTGGATCCTTTTTTTGAATGTAAACATAATAAGCAGGATATACTCTGCCATCTCTATCAATCAGTTGCGCCACCATATCGTATTTCCCAGCCGGAATGAAGGATTCAAATGTCACTTCTGAACTTCCTTCGGTAATATCCCGGGTTTTCTGGCAAGCGGCAACACTTAAATACGCTTTTTCGAAATCCGTTTTAACTGCGGCAGGCATGACACTGTCCAATTCGATAGTTTTCTTCTGTCTCGGAAAGTTTTCATTGATCGCCAAGCCGCTCTCTCGAGGAAATCTTCGCAGGCTTATGCTGTATTCCCCATCTTCGACAAATTCTATTTTCCATATCCCATCCGTCTTGCCTGCAGTTACAGCATGGTTCTGATGCCAATTATTATATACGCTTGTCAACATGTCATGCGCTGAAATCCGACTCGGATTCTCATAAGGCGATCCTACTTTAATGTAAGCATATTTTTCATTGACACCTTCATTCTTTATCGACTTCCACCATTTCTCGTAACCGTCTGCCAGTTGTTTTGCAATTTCGGGATAACGATCTATCACATTGTTTACCTGTCCAAGATCGTTCTTAAGATTATACAACTCATTTCCGTTTACGAGACGCCAATCATTCATCATCACAGAATATTGTCTGTACTTAACCAGATTCTGCAATCGTTGCGTATCAACATACAAAATCCGGTCCGGCCAGTTTTTTTCTTCTCCATACAATAGGGGTTTGAGACTCGTGCCATCTAACGGTTTGGAGGGGCTAAAATTAAAACCCAACAAATCAACAAAGGTTGGGAGCAGGTCGTAATGGGCCGCCAAGGTATGAATATCCTTTCCGCCTGTCAATTTGCCATTTGGCCAACGGATAAAAAAGGGAACTCGGTGGCCGCCTTCGTACATGCTGGCCTTGCGGTCTCTTAATCCCGCATTAAAAATGACGTGGCCATTAGCGGTTCCGTTGTCAGTCATAAAGACAAAGATGGTGTTCGCCGTCAAGTTCAAGGAATCCAATTTGTCCTGCAATTTCTTGAAATTATCGTCAATGTTGGTAATCATTCCATAAAACCGCTGAACGCTTTCCGGCAGGTTCTGATCTTTATACATCTGCAGATATTGTTTGGGTAGATTCAGCGGACTGTGTGGTGCATTCGTTGACAGGTAACAGAAAAACGGGTTATTTTTGTTTTTTTCAATAAAATTCATTGCCTCTGAAAAGAACACATCAGTACAATAGCCTGTGTATTTTTCAGTTTTGCCGTTATGCCAATACGTATCATCAAAATAATCATTCATCCAATAATCCGGACCCTGCGTAATGCCGCCACCGCCGTGCCTGACCACCTCCTGAAACCCCCTGTCTTCCGGACGGTAGGGATAATTGTCACCCAGATGCCATTTACCGAACATTCCTGTTGTATAACCATTTTGAGCAAATAGCTGCGGCAGGATCACTTCGTCCTCGAAAAGCAGCGAACGTCCTGCAATGGTATGAAATACATTAAGCCGGTTGGTATGTCGTCCGGCCATTAGCGCCCCGCGTGTTGGTGCACAGGTCGTAGACACATGAAAATTGGTAAACCGTACCGCATCACTGTAAAAGTTATCAAGGTGAGGTGTCTTGATAACCGGATTTCCAAGACACCCCAGATCGCCCATGCCCTGGTCATCAGTGATGACGATTATGATATTTGGTTTATCTTTGGTGATATTTTCAGCTCTAACAAGCGGCATGGAAAACAACAACGTTACAAGACATGACACAATAACGTTGGTTTTGTTTCTTATTTTCATTTCAATCCTCAAATAAGTTTAATATTCGTTCTTCTGATATTTTTTCTCACTTCTCAAGAATTTATTTCAGAAATTTGCATTAATCTAAATCGGCGAAATAGAAAAAGTAACATTCTGCAATGCATTTATTTTAAGACTCTCTTGTCTCATCATCGTTTCTACTTTGTTTTTTGAATCTGCTGCCCCGATTCATACGCCATGCTTTAGCCTCCTGCCGGAGCGTCATTTTAGAGTTCCGGAGGTTTCCAATTCGGAATTCCTGTCTTTTTCAACTGTTGATAATACAAAGCTCGATAAACATACATCTTGGGCATTGGAGCGTTCTCATTAATCATGAACGGCCTGACCTCGTCCCACCACTGGTCATAGGACGTTTGCATAGCCTGTACAACTTCCGGCTTTTGAGCATAGAGATTTCTTGTTTCTCCCGGATCGTTGAGAAT
>JAOUFG010000016.1 GCA_029858345.1 Phycisphaerae bacterium | reverse complement strand
CGCTACCTGAAAAACAGCGATCAAAACCGCAGAAATCGGTATCACCCATTTTTCCAGAAACGCCAGGCGCTTCTGGGCCACCGCCAGCATGGCCATGCGATTACCGTCCCCGGAAAAAATCGACCCTTGATCAGAAGACTTCGACAACTGGCTCATATCCAGCTTTTCCTGCTCCGCAAGGGTTCGCTGATAAAACTGGATAAGCAGCACGAGCCATACCAATAACCCCGCAAAGACATGCCAGCTCAAAAGAAAGATTCCCAAAACTCCGGTCATGGCGCCAAAGATGAGCATGAAAACAAAAAAGAACAGACTCAAAACAAATGCGGCGACCGAAACGGTTCTGGCCTTACGTGACGATAAATTCATATCCTTTTCCTGGCTTATTTTAGCATTTCTGATAATATGATGACCGAACAATACCATTTCGAAACTGTACAGACTATAATAATATTGCTCTGAAAATCAATCTTCGTCTTTACAAAATATGCATAATCCGTAAAATAATAGTGGTTCATTAAACAAACAGACCCCTTAGAATAAAGGAATAGCCCTTGTTGCGACTGTTAGCAATCTCAAAAAACACATTCGTCGATACACTGCGTCAGCCCATCTACACAGTGATTATCGTCTTTTCATTGCTTTTAATGTTTTTGGCTCCGGCCATCAGCATGTATACCCTCGACGAAGATATCAAGTTACTGCGTGAATTAGGCCTATCTACGTTGTTTCTGGCGGGTTTGTTCATTGCGGTTTTCGCTTCGACAGGGGCCATCACCGAAGAAATTGAATCCGGCACCATTACAACCGTCCTTTCCAAGCCCATCAGCCGCCCTGCCTTCGTCATTGGCAAGTTTCTGGGGGTCTGCGGCGCTGTCGCTTTGGCCCATTTACTCATCACGATGGTCCTTTTGATGATGATTCGCCATGGTGTTCTCGAGACAGCCAGTGACGAGATCGATTGGACGGTCATCACCGCCGTCGCCACGGGCATTCTTGCTTCGCTTATCATAACTTCTTTTATGAACTATGTTTACGACTGGAACTTCCTGTCGACAGGCGTCGTTTTAAGCGTTGTTTTTATGGCTTTTGGGATATTGTTTTTATTCTTTGTGGATAGGGATTGGAAGTTTAACCCCGCCGATAACCACTTTGACCGCTTCGACATCATCGCCTCTTTGCTGCTTTTGCTGGCCATGTTCTGCTTAGTGGCCCTGGCGATTCTTTTTTCCACACGCTTTAACGAGGTTCTGACACTGACTTTTTGCGTAGGATTCTTTTTACTGGGCCTGATCAGCGACTGGGTTTTCGGGCGGTTTGCCGACCAGCATCTGTGGGCCAAAATCGGGGAGATCTTAACCCCGAATTTACAGGTTTTCTGGGTCAGCGATGCGATTTACGAAACCGGGGTCATTCCAATGAAGTATTTGTATATGGCCTTTATTTACGCCGTACTTTACGCAGGAGGGATTCTGTCGGTTGCGATCGCGATGTTCCAAAGACGTCAAGTCGGGTGATATTTTATCGCAGCCAAGTAAAATCTATGCCAAAATGGCATAAAAATAAGATGAATTTTGTGTTTCCAGACCTTAAAAAATTTTTTCATCTGTTAATCTTTTATTTTCAAGCACTAACGAAATTCTCATAATTTTTTTAATTTTTACCCCTTGCATCACGACCCGCGGACGGTATATTGACGTAGTAACCTAGTGGCTACATATTGTTATTCGAAACCATAATCATTCAACATCTTGTATTATAAAGGGAGGTAAGTATGTCCGAAGAACGGATTCCGAAGGCAGATGAGAACATGATTAATTCCGACTGCAAACCGTGGGAAAATCGCAAAAAAGCAGAGAAAAAAGGGCTAAAAATAAAACAGCATTTTTCGACGCCCGGCCTGCACCCATTCGAAGAAATTGAGTGGGAAAAACGCCAGGCAAAGATTGCCGACGAGACCGGCAAGACTATTTTCGAGCAAAAAAACGCTGAGGTTCCCGAAAACTGGAGCCAATTGGCGACAAAGGTTGTCGTAAGCAAGTATTTTTACGGCGATGTCCACTCCGGCCAGCGGGAAAACTCCGTCAAGCAGCTTGTTCACCGCGTCAGCCGCGCCATCGCCGACCGCGGACTCAAAGACGGCTACTTTGAAACAACGGAAGACGCCGAAATCTACTACAACGAACTGACCTGGCTGTGCGTCAATCAGTACGGCGCTTTCAACTCGCCGGTCTGGTTCAACGTTGGTCTGTATGATGTTTATGGCGTCAACGGCAGTGAACACAACTTCCGCTGGGACGATGCTCAGGGTAAGGCCGTCCCCTGCAACAGCAGCTATGAATACCCACAGGCCTCGGCCTGTTTCATCCAATCCGTCGATGACACCATGGACGACATCATGCGTCTGGCTCGCAGCGAGGCGATGCTCTTCAAGCACGGCTCCGGCACCGGCACCGACATGTCAACCCTTCGCAGCAGCAGGGAAAAGCTCTCCGGCGGCGGAAAACCCTCCGGCCCGCTGAGCTTTATGCGCGTCTATGACCAGATCGCCGCGGTCGTCAAGTCCGGCGGCAAAACACGCCGTGCCGCAAAAATGCAGTCGCTGATGATCGGCCACCCGGACATCAAGGACTTTATCTCCTGCAAAACCGAGGAAGAAAAGAAGGCCTGGGCTTTAATCGACCAGGGCTACACGCCTGACGATGCCTACAACAGCATTATGTTCCAGAACTCCAATCTCTCGGTTCGCGTGACTGACGAGTTCATGGAGGCCGTCGAAAAAGACAGCACATGGACAACCCGCTCCGTCACCTCAGGCGAAAAGATCGAGGACCTGTCCGCCCGCGAACTCATGGATATGATCGCCGAAGGCACCCGTGTTTGCGGCGACCCCGGCCTGCAATATCACAGCACGATTAACAAATGGCACACCTGCCCGAATTCCGGCCCGATCAACGCCTCGAATCCGTGCAGCGAGTACATGTTCGTCAATAATTCCGCCTGCAACCTGGCCTCGCTGAACCTGATGAAATTCCGTAACGAGGACGGCACATTCAACATCGAACGCTTCAAGCAGGCCATCCGCATTTTCATCATCGCGCAGGAAATCCTCGTCGACAACGGCAGCTATCCGGAAGCGCGCATCACCGAAAACAGCCACGACTTCCGCCCGCTCGGACTGGGTTATGCCAATCTCGGCTGCCTGATGATGAGCCTGGCGATGCCTTACGATTCCGACCAGGCGCGCACATGGGCCGCGGCCATTACCGCGATCCTGACCGGTACCGCCTACACCGTCAGCGCCGAACTGGCTGCGATCAAGGGCCCGTTTGCCGGTTACGAAAAGAACAAAGAACCGATGCATAACGTCATCGCCATGCACCGGGACCACGCCTATAACATCCCCGAGATGCACTGCCCGAACGACCTGCTCAGCCAGGCCAAAGACGCATGGGACAACGCCTTCGACGCCGGCCAGCAGTTCGGCTACCGCAACGCACAAACCACCGTGCTGGCCCCGACCGGCACCATCGGCTTTATGATGGACTGCGATACCACCGGCGTCGAGCCGGACATCGCGCTGGTCAAGTACAAAATACTCGCCGGCGGCGGCATGCTCAAGATCGTCAACCAGACCGTCCCGATGGCGCTGGAGCGCATCGGCTACAGCCCCGAAGACCTCAAGGCCATCTGCGAGACGATCGACGCCGACGACACGATTGAAACCGCCGACAAGCTCAGAGCCGAGCATCTGCCGATCTTTGACTGTGCCTTCAAGGCCAAGAACGGCAGCCGGCATATTCACTATCAGGCACATCTGAAAATGATGGCCGCTGTACAGCCGTATCTGTCCGGTGCCATCAGCAAGACGATCAACATGCCGAAAGAAAGCACCGCCGAAGAGATCGCTTCGGCATATATGGAGGGCTGGAAACTGGGCCTCAAAGCCGTCGCCATCTACCGGGACGGGTCCAAACGTCTCCAGCCGGTCAACACGGATTCGAACACCAGCGACAAGAAAAAGAAGACGGCTTCGGAGGAAATCGCTTCGCCCCGTCCGTTCCGCCGCAGGTTGGCGGAAACACGACAGAGTATTACTCACAAATTCTCCGTCGCTGGTCATGAAGGTTATCTGACGGTGGGGTTGTACGAGGACGGTCAACCTGGTGAGTTGTTTATCACTATGGCCAAGGAGGGCAGCACCGTCGGGGGGCTTATGGATGTCGTCGGCACCTGCGTATCGATGTCATTGCAGTACGGCGTGCCGCTGATTACGCTGATCGATAAGTTCCGCCACGCCCGCTTTGAACCGGCGGGCATGACATCCAACAAGAACATCCCGTTCGCCAAGAGCTTGATCGACTACATCTTCTGCTGGATGGGCTGCCAGTTTATCCCCGGCTACGCGGAAAAAAACACGCCCAACCGCACTCCCGCGGCTCCGGCGCCGGAGAGTAAGACCAACACCACCGCCAAGCAGCTTGTGCAGAAAACGCAGGATCTGGCCAAAAAAATCGATGAGGCCAAGTCGCTCCAGAAAAAACAGCCCGCCCCTGCCGCGCCGCCAAAACCGCAGAGCGGGACATCCCCCGTTTCGGCAGCGAGCGGCCGCTTTGGCAGGGTCGCCGATCGCGCCGTTGAGGTGGTGGCCAGTGTTATCAGCAATCCGGACGGTACCCAGGCCGCGGCGATGGGCCAGTTCAACGAACAGTTCAACCACTTCCAGGACGACGCCCCCGCCTGTGACGTCTGCGGCAGCATCTGTGTCAGAAACGGAACCTGCTACCGATGCTTCAACTGCGGAAACTCCATGGGATGCTCGTAAGAGTTCACACTTTAGTGTGTCGCAAAACAAGCTAAAGCTTGAACTCTTACAGACTTGAGCCCCGAGGCATGAGACTTGAGAAAAAAATAACAAACCGAACCGGAGTTCATTTCCGGTTCGGCTCTTTTTGAAATAAGAAAAGAAGGCTGGGCAGCATACGGTGGTGCTGTCATAGACATACTTAATTGCATGCCTGTGCTCCCCTTCCACAATACTATTTGAGCATTATTTTTTGAGGAATTGAAACAATGGCAACAAAGAAAAAAACATCAAAATCTAAATCTGGAAAAGCAAAAACCACTACTTCCACTAGCAAGGATACTGGTACAGAGAAACAACAATTAGACTTTAGAGATGTATTTTTTGCTTTACTTGATTCATTTAAAGAAGACGCAACTGAGAAACAGGAGAAACACCGTGACAATATCCTTAAGGAATACTTGTCTCAAGAGCATTCTTCTTTAACGAAAAAATACAACATTATCGTGTTACACGACGGTACTACCATGGTTAGGTCAGACATAGATAAAATATACCGTGCAGTCGCAAACTTTGAAAAAAAGAAACCCATACTCTTAGTGTTGTTTTCAGATGGTGGATCAGTAGGCCCCGCTTATCTTATAGGTAAGCTTTGCCGAGAATACTCTGACGGTGATTTTTCTGTTGTTGTCCCTCGTCGAGCCAAATCTGCCGCTACTCTTCTTTGCTGCGCAGCAAATGAAATCCATATGGGTTCACTAAGTGAGCTTGGACCGATTGATCCACAACTTAATGGGATGCCCGTTCTCGGGCTAAAAAATGCTGTAAAGCACATCGCCGAACTCGTCGAAGAAAAACCTGAAACATCTGAAATGTTCGCTCGTTATCTGAATCTATCTCTTAAGCCGATTGATTTAGGTTGCTATGAAAGATCAGCCGAATCAGCTTTGCAATATGCTGAAAGACTGCTTGATACTCATAGTCAAAACCTCAAGTACTCCCCAAGTAAAATCGCTAATAGGCTGGTTTACACATACAAAGATCACGGTTTTGTAATTGATAAGGCCGAGGCATGTGAAATTTTTGGCGATAACGTTATCAAAGTAAACACAGAAGAATATAATTATGGAAATTCCCTTTATGGCACCTTGTCTTTTATTGAAGACGTTTCAAATTCTTATCATCACAGCTTTTATTTCATTGGTGGACTAGATTCTGATCCAACATTTCGCAAAAGGTCCCAGTCTTGAAATCAGTCATGTAGTCATGTAGGGTGGAGCGGCCTGTCCGGCGCAGCTCGAAGAGCGAAGACGGAAGCCCACGCGGATAAAAAGAGGGAAATTCCATAAATGGCCTGAAAGGCCTGTGTATTATAGCCCAGCCCAACGGGCTGGGTACCGATGCCCCCCTTTCTGAATACGCCCTGAAAGGGCGATATAAAAACTCTTGTTATCCTGCCCTTTCAGGGCGAAATTTATTGGTGTGATTTACCAACCCAGGGCGTTGCCCTGGGCTAAATTACAATGCACTTTCAGTGCAATTTTAAGCCATCTGCCGACTTTTTTTTGTTTTTGTGAATTTAAGCATCCCAAAAATGGTATAATGATAGGTAGCTTCACCAAGTGCTGTATGATCAATGAGTCCATTAAGGAGACGGCCATGGAGACGATCAACTTAACAGACGCCGAAGCGACCGAGTTGGAAATGGTTCTTAAGACCTGTTTATCCGACCTGCACACGGAGATTTCCCACACCGACGATCGGGATTTCAAGGCCCGGCTGAAACAACAGCAGGAAACGCTCCAGGTTGTTCTGCTGAAACTTTCGGCGGCAGAGCAAGCGATTCCCGGCATATAGGATGATATTTTGTCTGGCTCATAAGCGGTCGGCGTTGTTTTAAAGCATGCGGGCCTTTACACAACCGTATTCAGTTGCGGCCCTGCCGGATCGAGGCGCAGGTACAGATCGGCAACGAATTTCGGCACGGTGGTTTTTTTATCTCGTTTTCGGCGTGTGACAGCAGCCACCTGCTCAGCCCGCCGCGGCCTGTCCGTCGGCTTCGAGTCGATGACTCGGCATTCGACAAACTTGGTCATTTTCATACCCCCCGTAAAACATGTATACCAATCACGATTGAAAATTCCCGTTTCTACGCGGCTATGTAGAGTAGTCCCGATACATCGGGATAAGTTACGAATTTACTCGCGGGAATTTACTACCCTTAAGGGTATATCTGAGCATATTATACTCGATTCACCCATGTTTTTCAATGACTCCGTCAGCCATGTGAAGTGCGTCCGATAGGAATGTTGTTTTTGGTGCGGGGCATGGGTCCGACGCATAAATTTGTTGCGAATTCTTGAATTTTTTTGGCTATGGCCCTCAGATAATATTTTACGTGTATTTCGGTGGCTTCCGTGGTAAAAAAAACGGCATGGGTACGGGTTGGTTCAAAAACGCGATTGTGTATCATATTCTCATCGACCGGTTTGCGGGTTATACGAAGCCCCAGCGCTGGGACCGGCCGGAGTTCATCGGCGGCAATCTGCGAGGGATCATCGATAAACTCGGCTACATCCGCGACCTCGGCGCCAATACCATCTGGCTGTCGCCCTTCTGCGAAACCAGCGCCTATCACGGCTATCACGTCACGGACTTTTTCAAGGTCGATCCGCATTTCGGCACGCTCGATGATCTCAACGAACTAATCGGCAAGGCCCACGCCGCAGGCATAAAGATCATCGCCGACTTTGTCCCCAACCACTGCTCACGGGAGCATCGCTTTTTCAAAGCCGCCCAAGCGGACAGGACCAGTGACTATTTTCCGTGGTTCACATTCAAAAAGTGGCCCCGCAAATACCTCTGCTTCCTGAGTTTTTCGGAGATTCCGAAGCTCAACCTGCAATACCCCCCTGCCCGCAGACATATCATCGATGCCGCCAAATACTGGCTGTCGCTGGGCATCGACGGATTCCGGCTGGATCACTGCATCGGCCCGACCCACGATTTCTGGCAGGACTTTCAACAACAGATCAAGGCCGACTACCCGGACTGCGTCCTTATTGGCGAGGCCTGGCTGATGGGGATCCGCTTTCGTGAGTTGAATACCATCAATGTGCGTCATAAATACCGCATCTGGCTGCGAGGTCAGGCCCCCGAAGCACTGTACAAAGACTATATCGGTGAACTGGACGGCGTGCTGGATTTCAAGTGCCGGCTGATCATGGAGGAACTGGCCCACGGCAAGATCGACCGGGATGCCGCCCTTGCCAAATGCCAAAAACACATTGGAAGATTCCCGCCGGACTTTTACCTGGCCACATTTCTGGACAATCATGATATGGACCGGTTTTTGTTCATATCGGGTCAGGACACCGAAAAGCTCAAACAAGCCGCCGGGGTCCAGTTTTCCCTGCCCGGCCCCAAAATTATCTATTACGGCACCGAAACCGGCCTCACACAGGAAAAAACCGTCTGGGACATCCCCGCCAATGGCGACCTGCAGGCCCGGCGGCCCATGGACTGGGAAAATCAAGACAAGGAATTGCTTGAATTATACAAAAAGCTGATTCCGGAGACCTCACGCTGCTTTATAAAGTCTTAAATCGTGAAATTTACCCATTTTTTTATTTTTTTCGCAAAAATTCAGGGTTGACAGCCACACCTAAGCCGTTATAATAACTCGCTTTCAATGAAATCGTGGAAATACTATATCATTATGACGAGCTATTAAGCATGAAGAGTTTTTTAGAGAAAAATGAGACTGTCCAGCGTAACTGGCGAATCGTTGATGCTGATGGAGCCGTTTTGGGCCGCCTGGCGGTCAAGGTTGCCGTGGCCCTGATGGGCAAGGACAAACCCACATACACGCCCCACGTCGATACCGGCGACTATGTGATTGTTGTCAATGCCGACAAGGTGCAGGTTACCGGCAACAAAGCCGACACCAAAGAATACCAGCGTTACAGCGGCTATCCCGGCGGCCAGAAAATCATCCCTTACAAACGGATGATGGAGCGGCACCCCGAACGCATTGTCGAGATGGCCATTAAACGCATGCTGCCCAAAAACACCCTGGGAGCGCAGATGTATAAAAAGCTGAAAGTGTACAGCGGCCCCGCCCATGATCACGCCGCTCAGCAGCCGCAGAAAATGGAATTGTAACACCCTTTAGGGTGGTAGATTTTGCGAGTAGGTTATAGCGTTTGTTGACAAGTTGCTTACTCGCATAGGAAAAAATAATTTGAGTCGTAAACATTAAAAAGAGTACGGAAAGCATATATGACTGATATACAGAACGAAAGTCCGCTGATCGATCCGAATTTGGTAAGCGATGCACCTGTCGCGGCTCCGGTCGTAACCGCCAAGCCCGCAACGCCGGACATGGGTGGGTTCATTTGGGGAACCGGCCGTCGTAAAAGCAGCGTTGCCCGTGTCCGCGTCAAGCCCGGCAAGGGCCAGCTTAAGATCAATGACCGTGAAGTAAGCGAATACTTCAGCCAGATTCAGGACCGCAATGCGGTAGCCGCTCCGCTCAAAGCCACCGATACCCTCGGCTCCCTCGATGTGTTTGTCAACGTCAAGGGTGGCGGAACCAGCGGTCAGGCCCGAGCAACCATGCTGGGTATCGCCAGGGCATTGAAGAACTACGACCCCGGCTTATTGAAAACCCTTCGCGATGCCGGATACCTCACGCGCGACAGCCGTATGGTTGAGCGTAAGAAACCCGGCAAACCCGGAGCACGCAGAAGCTTCCAGTTCTCGAAACGTTAATTTGCATTACTGGAATGTACCGATTACAATAAGCCGCCGGAACGGGCGGCTTTTTTTATGATTTGCCACAGAGAACACAGAGAACACAGAGATTATAGAGAATAAGCTGCCGGCTGGAAGTCGGCGTTATTGAAAGGGTACAAAATGATACGAGTCGCAATCATTGGAGCCAGTGGCTATACGGGCGTTGAGTCCATCGAGATCATCCTGCGGCATCCGCAGGCGGAAGTAACCTATCTGACCGCCCTGCCCGAAGAGTGCGGGCATGTGGCCGCGACCTTCGGCCAGCTTGCCGGACGGCTGGATATGATGATCGAACCGCTGGACCTGGATATCCTGGCGT
This sequence comes from Phycisphaerae bacterium, assembly GCA_029858345.1. Taxonomy (GTDB): domain Bacteria; phylum Planctomycetota; class Phycisphaerae; order Sedimentisphaerales; family Anaerohalosphaeraceae; genus 4572-13. The sequence goes on along the minus strand of JAOUFG010000016.1, from coordinate 24,756 downwards.
CTAAGGCCGATGTGGCCCTGTGCTGTCTGCCGCACAAGGTTTCGATGGGCTTCGTGCCGAAGCTGCTGGCCACCGGCGTCAAGGTTATCGACTTCAGCGCCGATTACCGGATCAAAGATGTTGCGGTCTATGAAGAATACTATCAGCCGCATACGGACAAAGATAATATCGAAAAGGCCGCTTACGGCCTGCCGGAACTGTTCCGCAGCGAGATCAAGGGCAAAAATCTTGTGGCCAATCCCGGCTGTTACCCAACCGGGGCGTCGCTGGCACTGGCGCCACTATTGAAAGAAGGCCTGATCCAGACCAGTGGAATTGTCGTCAGTTCCGTAACCGGTGTTTCCGGCGGCGGCAAGAATCCCTCGCTGCTGTTCCATTTTCCGTATATGAACGAGAATATCTATCCCTACGGCGTCGGTGTCCATCGGCACATGCCGGAAATGGAGCAGGTCGCTTCGATGGTTGCCGGCAAGCCCGTGAAACTGCTGTTCCAGCCGCACGTCGGACCGTTCGACCGGGGGATTGTTTCGAGTACCTATTCGGATCCGTCCAACGATATAACGCCGAAACAGGTGATGGAACTGTATCAGGACTTTTATAAAAATGAACCGTTCGTGCAGGTGCTGAGCAAGCCCCCTGCCGTTAAAAATGTCGCCAAGAGCAATTACTGCCATGTTTTCCCGACGGTTGCCAAAGGCAAAGTCGTTGTGTTTTCGGTGATTGACAACCTGATTAAAGGCGCCTCCGGCCAGGCGATTCAGAACATGAACATCCAGTTCGACCTGCCGGAGACGATGGGATTGGAGTAAGATTTATAGCCACAGAGGGCTTAGAGAAAAAAATAGGGGCACTAAATAATGAAAGTTGAATTTCGAAATCCTCGTATTTCCGATGCAAAGAGATACTTGGAGATCCTTTCGCATCCAAACTTCACATACTTCCCCGCCAAGCCGAAAACATTGAAGGAGGAGCAGGACTTCCTTAGGATGATGAAAAAGCTCCAAAAAGAAAAAAGTCAGTACAACTTTGCTGTTTTGGCCAATGGAAAGCATGTCGGAGGCGCGGGAATCAAGATAAACCAACAGTTCCCTTATATCTGTGAAATTGGTTATTTCGTGGATCACAAATACTGGAATAAAGGAATTGCCACGAAAAGCGTTCAGTTACTGGAAAAGTTTATCATTGAGAATATAGACATTGTACGTATCGAAATTGCCCCGGCCAAGGACAATATAGGTAGTTGCAAGGTTGTGATCAAGTCTGGCTATAAAAAAGAAGGTACGATGAAAAAATATCTCAAAATTGGTGATGTGTACCACGATTGCTGTCTTTATGCTAAAGTATTGCGATAATGCAGGATCAGTAATATGCCCGAAGGAATCTTAAAAGTCGCGACGTGTCAGTTTTCGGTCAGTGCCGATGTAGAGGCCAATGCCGGCCACATCGTTGCGTTGATGCGGGAGACCGCGGAAAAGGATGCTGAGGTTGTACATTTTTCCGAATGCGCCCTCAGCGGTTATGCGGGCGTGGATTTTGCTTCGTTCGAGGGTTATAATTGGGATCTGCTCAAAGAAAAAACGCTGGAAATCATCGAACTGGCCGGGCAATTGGGGGTGTGGGTTGTTCTGGGCAGCAGTCATCGGCTGACCGAACCGAACAAACCGCACAATTCGCTTTACTTGGTCTCGCCGGAGGGCAAACTGGTGGATCGTTACGATAAGCGATTCTGTACCGGAATCGATTTTGACAATTATACGCCGGGCGATCATTTCGTCCATTTTGAAATCAATGGTGTCAAATGCTCGCTGCTGATCTGTTTTGACCTGCGATTTCCTGAACTGTATCGGGCATTGTATAAGGACGGGGTTAAATGTATCTTTCAGTCCTTCTACAATGCCCGGCAACAAGGCCCAAGTGTTCACAGTGAGATCATGCAGCAGACCATGCAGGCCAATGCCGCCAACAACGGTTTCCGGGTGAGTATGACCAACTCCTGCGGGTGGTTTTGCCCGTACCCGTCCTGCTTTATCCAGCCGGATGGACGGATCATCGCTCAGCTTTCCGACCATAAAGAGGGCCTGACGATCAACACCATCGATCTAAGCGAGACATTCTACGACCCTGCCGCCCCCTATCGGGATATGGCAATTGATGGCAAGTTAACAAATGCGGTCGAAACCGTTAAAGATGTGAAATCGGAAAACAGGACATCCTTATAACGCATCCGATACCCTTCATTAACGGCCGAAATCACCGTAACAGGCAGCACACAACCGACAATAACAATCGCTACTAAACTTATATGCATCTTCGTACCTTCTGCCTTTCTTCTTGTCAGTATGGATATTTCGGTTTTGCAAATCGGGGAGAATTTGATAAACCGACACAAAAGAAGTCCTGCCGTATCGCCTATTATCCAAAAATTACAATTCTGCGTGTATTTCGCCGGGAATGTAGTTTTTTCCTTGCCTGCATTCGAGCAGTCGTGTAAACTTCAGGTTTTTATATAAAGAGACGATTGTGACCAGAATGATAATGGAGGTTATGAACTGTGGCAAATCTCAAGGACATCCGTAACATCGTGCTCTTAGGGCACGGCAGCAGCGGCAAAACATCGCTGGCAGAGGCGATTCTGCACACCACCGGCACCACCAACCGACTGGGCAGCATCGACGAAAAAAACACCGTTGGCGATTTTGACGATGAAGAAAAGGAACGAGGCAATTCGATCCACTCGGCCCTGATGCATGTAAACTATGAAGGCAAGAAGATTAACATTATTGACACTCCGGGTTATCCGGATTTTGTCAGCCCGGCACTTGTCAGTATTCCGGCGGTGGAAACGGCAGTGATCGTCATTAGTGCCGCCGCGGGCATCGAAATGAACACCCGCAAACTGTTTCAGGCCGCAACCAATGCAAACAAAGCCAAAATCATTGTTATCAACAAAATGGATTCGGACAATGCAGATTTGACCGAACTGATCGGGCAGATACAGGAAACATTTGGCTCACAGTGCCGTTGCACCAACCTGCCGACAACTGACAAATCGGCTGTTATCAACTGCCTTGAAACACAGGAAGGTGAGTCGCCCGTGATGAGCCCGGCAGACGCATACACGGAACTTCTGGAAAGTGTCATCGAAGCCGACGACGAACTGATGGAGGCCTATCTCGGCGGCGAAGAAGTGTCCCCGGAAAAGGTGCCCCAAGTCTTTGTCAAGGCCATGCTGGCCGGGACCATCGTCCCGATCGTCTTTACCAATGCTCGCAAGGAAATCGGCATCAAGGAACTGTTGTCGCTGATCACCAACTGTACGCCTTCTCCAGCCGATGCTCCTCCGGCAAAGCTGATTAAAGGCGAAGAAACAATCGAAATCAAATCCGACGCGAACGGGCCTTTCGCAGGCCTTGTTTTTCGTGTTGGCTTCGATTCGCGTTCAAATATGAAGTACGCTTCGATCCGTATTTTCAGCGGCAAGCTGGATACCGGCACACAACTGCTTGTTAACGATGCCAAAAAGCCCATTCGTCCGGGTCATCCTCTTCAAATGCAGGGTGCCGAAGTCAAAGAAATCGAAACCGGTGAATGCGGTGATATCGCCACGCTGGCCAAGATTGACGAGCTTCATATCGGCGACCTCGTCCACAATGGAAAGTTTTCCGGCAAATTCGAGATGGTCCCCGTACCCAAGCCGATGTTTGCATTAGCCCTCGAACCGGCCGCTCGCGGCGACGAAAATAAAATCAGCGCGGCGCTTGAAAAACTGACTGACGAAGACGCCTGCTTTAAGGTTTCCCGCGACTCCCAGACGAAGGAACTGGTTATTAACGGTCTTGGCGACCTGCACCTGCGGGTGATGCTCAGCAAGCTGGAAAACCGTTATAAAGTGCATGTCAACACCAAACCCCCGAAAATTCCCTATCGTGAGACGATTACCGGCAAGGGTGAGGGCCATTACCGCCATAAAAAGCAGTCCGGCGGTGCCGGTCAGTTTGGAGAAGTCTATCTCCGTATTGAGCCGCTCGAACGCGATTCAGATCCGTCACTGGAATACAGTTGGGACATCTTCGGCGGTTCAATTCCGGGACAGTTCGAGCCGGCCATTCTCAAGGGGATCAACGATGTCATGGACAACGGCTATGTCGCCGGATTCCCGATGCAGGATGTCAAGGTTTCGGTCTATGACGGCAAGTACCACCCCGTGGACTCCAAGGAAGTGGCGTTTCGTGCCGCAGGCAAAGGCGCTTTCATTGACGCCCTGAGCAAGGCAAGGCCCTCGCTGCTGGAACCGATTGTCAGTATCGAAATCACCATCCCTGCTGAAAATATGGGCGATATCACCGGCGACATGGCCTCCCGGCGCGGTCGGGTCAGCGGACAGGACATGCTGCCCGGAGGTATGATGGTGATTAAGGCCCAGGTGCCGCTGAGTGAAGTCTCTAATTATAACAGCCAACTCAAGAGCGTTACCGGCGGTCAGGGCAGTTACTCGATGGAACTGAGCCACTATGAGCCAACCCCGCCGAACATCCAGCAGCAGGTCATCGACCAGTACAAGAAAGAAAAAGAAGCCGAACACGAATAACTCCTTTAACTCTCCCCCTGCCAAGGGGGAGTGTCGCGAAGCGACGAGGAGGTTATCCTGCGGCATTTAAACATCGCTATCCAAGCCCGGATTCATCACGAACCCGGGCTTTTTTGTTTCATTTTGTCACCCCGGACTTGATCCGGGGTCCAGACGCATCATATCAACCTGTTTTTGCAATTTACAATCACCCCAACTAAAAATTTTTAAAATTCTTTATACCAAACCGCCCCCTCAAAGCGTTATAGTACCGAAGGCCTTGTTAAATAGGATACCGGATGCACAGCGAGAAAAAGCTTATACAACAGATGAAAAACGGCGACCAAGACGCCCTTCGCATCGTGTACGTCCAATACAAGGACTTTCTGCTGACGTTGGCAACCGCTCTTTTACATGACAGATCTCTGGCCGAAGACTACTATCAGTGCCGTCGAAACCAACAAAATAAATGGGAGCAATCGCCAAAAAGTTACTCGCCGCTGAGAAATGATTTTCGAGCCGATGATGATGTCGCTGATTTGGGATGGGATGTTTATCTATCGTCACAATCTAACGATCCGCGATACACTTCTCTCAAAATCATCGAAAATGAATACTCAACAGAGCACAATTTGATCTGCCTTGAAACGACGGCACAGGGACAGACTATTACTGACAGTGTGCAAAAAGTCTGGGCCATTGCTCCCACACTAAAAAGATATTATCTGAATCCTCAGAAGGACTATATCTGCCAAAGATTTGAACAGGAAGAACGATTTGATGCCCCTTGGCAGGATGATCAAAATTGGTATAGCCAAGCCAAGGAGCAGGGAATTAACGAAAGCTCGTGTGAAAATACGATCAGAGAAATTGTTCAATATGCTTTAACCGCCCAGGGACAATGGTATCCGGAGGAAATAAAACAATGGGATCCAACCAAAGCGGACAGATCCCTCCGTACCAAGAATATCTATCTGAAAATAAATCCTGAATTTCCGGAGAATATTTTCAAACCCAAAACATTACCAAAATAGTGATATTTCAAAACCGGACCAAAACCCGTTTTTTTCTGCAAAAACCAAAAAAACGGGAATTTTACATTGAAAAAACGTCTTTCTGATATTTGAGGTCTCTGAATAACTCGGTTTATTACGAAAACACCAAGCGTTATGGCGTCATAAACCCCGTTTTTCTCCGAGGTGTGGCAGTTATTCAGAGATCCCATTTATAAACTATTCTCGAAAACTGTCATTTTTTGACAGTTTTCTCAAGTTTACGGTTCTTTATGACGATATCCCATTGCGTAATTTTATCGTTTTTGATATATTGTTGCAATGAAATTTGAGGATTTAGTAAAAAAATGCTCCGGTTTGCCTGTTTTTACGGCGAGATTTCTGGCCGCGGGAGAGAATCTGGCCCAAATCCGTCTACAAATTAACCGGTGGGTCAAAGACGGCAGGATCATCAAAATCCATAAGGGCCTTTATACATTGGCTGATCCCTATCGAAAAGTCCCTGCAAGTCCCTTTTGCATCGCCAATGCCCTGAAGCAGCCATCTTATGTCAGCATGCATTCGGCCTTGTCGTGGTATGGCATGATTCCGGAATTTGTCCCCTCTGCGACCAGCATCACCACCGGCAGGCCCCAATCCATCGAGACCCCGCTGGGCCGCTTCGACTTCCGGCATGTCAGCAAAAAATACTTCTGGGGCTATCAGCAAATCGAATTGCAATCCGGTTTACAGGCATTCGTTGCCTTTCCGGAAAAAGCCCTGCTCGATCTGATTTATCTAACACCCGGTGGGGACACTGTGGAATTCGTAGAGGAATTACGCTTGCAGAATTTTGATCGGATGGACCAGACACGGTTGCATCAATTCGCCGAAAAATTTGAAAGTCCCAAGATCAGCCGAGTACTGAAAAATATCGAAACCATTCTCGAACAAGGTGAGGGGATTGAATTATGAAGGATTACCTGAAGCAGCAGATTGAAAATATTCAGGATACCAATCTGGCGCGCTGCATTGTCCGTGAATATTTGCAGGCACGAACGCTGGAATTTCTTCAGCAAAGCGGTGCCTTTGTCAACTGGGCATTCGTCGGCGGTACCGCCCTGCGATTCCTGTACGCGATGCCTCGTTTTTCTGAAGACCTCGATTTTTCATTGAAAAGACCGGCAGCAGATCATAACTTTCCGGACACCATGAAGAAAGTCAAGAATGGATTTATTGCAGAGGATTACCAGGCAGAAGTGAAGGCGAAAGTCGCTAAAACCGTGATGGCGGCATTTTTTAAATTTCGGGGACTACTGTATGAATTGAATCTGTCGCCTGTGTCGTCCGAAACAATCTCGATCAAAGTGGAAATTGATACGAATCCCCCCGCCGGAGCGAAACTGGAAACCAGCATTGTCAGAAGGCATTGTCTGCTAAATCTTCAGCACTATGACAAAAGCTCCCTGCTCGCCGGCAAACTGCATGCATTAGCAACCCGTAAATATGCCAAGGGCAGGGATGTGTACGACCTGATGTGGTATCTTTCCGATAGAACCTGGCCGGAGCCGAATATCCTTCTGCTTAATAACGCTCTCGACCAAACCGGATGGTCCGGACCGGAATTAACGCAAGGTAATTGGCGAGAGCACATCGCTGACCGACTCAAGGAATTCGATTGGAAGAAAATCGTCGCTGATGTAAAACCCTTCATCGAAAAACAAAATGACATAGAAATGCTGACTCAGGACAACCTAAAGAAGTTATTAATCCCGTAAATCCTGTTAATCCTGTCTAAAAACAATGTCAATCTGTGTCGAGAACCGCTACAATGTCTCCATGCGATTAAAGTTTGTGACATGCAAAGTCATGCAGCTGGAGGCGTACTTGTGTGCGTCCCGCAGCCAGAATATCGTAGATATTGTGCTGATGCCGCAGGGACTGCACGATACGCCGGACATCCTGCGCAGCGAGGTCCAGAAAGAGCTGGACAAAACCATCGACAACTCCGGCAAGCCCTACGATGCGATCCTGCTGGGCTACTGTCTGTGCAGCAACGGCATTTGCGGCCTTCACAGTGATGTCCCCATCGTCGTCACTCGCGGCCACGACTGCATCACCCTTCTGCTGGGCAGCCGGCATCGATACCAAGACTATTTCGATACCCACAAAGGCGTGTACTGGTACTCCCTCGGTTGGATCGAACACTGCAATGAACTCATGCCCGGCAAGGACCGATACGACAAACTGCTGGCCGAATATACTGAAAAATACGGCGAAGATAATGCTCAATACCTCATGGAAACCGAACAGACCTGGATCAAAGAATATAAGCGTGCTGTCTTTATCGACTGGGGTCTGCCGGGTACCAAAGAGGCTAAAGAATACACCAAACAATGTGCCGAATACCTGAATTGGGACTATGACGAAATTAAAGGCGACCCATCACTGATGCAGCGGCTGGTTGACGGCGACTGGAATGAGGACGATTTTCTCATTGTCAATCCAGGCCTGACCATCCGCGACGACCTCACTGAACCGCACATCATAAAAACCGAGCCCCACTGTGGTCAATGCGGCCATACTGAAACATCTCCGCCGGAGCCGGAAGCATGAGTATAATGGAATGGATTACTGTTTTCGGTATTGCGATTGGTCTGGCGATGGATGCGTTTGCGGTGTCGGTCGTTTCAGGTTCGGTTTTTAAGCAACTGCATATCACGCATGCCCTGCGGATGGCGTTTTTCTTCGGGGCATTTCAGGCGATCATGCCGCTGTTGGGTTATGCCGCGGGCAACACCTTCGCCGGATACATCGCAGTCTGTGACCACTGGATTGCTTTCGCCCTGCTGCTGGCTGTTGGGCTGAAAATGATTTACGAATCATTCAAGTTCCGCAAAGTCGAAGAAAAACCGCAGGACCCCTCCAATCTGAAGGTATTGCTGACGTTGAGTATTGCTACCAGCATCGACGCCCTTGCGGTCGGTGTGACACTGTCGCTGGTCACCGCATCGATCATGGCAGCGGTTACAGTCATCGGCGTCATCACGTTTGCCCTTTCGTATGCAGGTTTTGAATTGGGTAAGCGAATCGGGCACTTTTTTGAGAATAAAATCGAAATCTTCGGCGGCCTTATTCTTATTGTTATCGGGGCCAAAATCCTTATCAATCACCTTATAAACGCATAAAATAATTGTTTTTTCAAAAAAGTACTTGACTTTTTCCTGTAACTATATTATCTTTATAGAGTAAATAGAGATAAAGGGTCTCAAAATGAAACTGACAACAAAAAGTGAGTATTCGATTCTGGCGCTGCTGTATATCGCCCGTCAGCCCAAAGACAAATACGTTAAAGTGGATGAAATTGTCGCCGCCTGCGATATTCCCAAAAAATATCTCGAACTGCTGCTGATGGCACTGCGTCAAAATAGAATCATCAAAACCCGCCGGGGCAATCAAGGCGGGTACCAACTCGCCCGCACTGCTGACCAAATCACTCTGGCAGATATTATCCGCCTGATGGATGGCGCTTTGGCCCCGACCGAATCGGTCAGCACCTATTTCCACTCCGATACTCCCCTTTCGAAAGAACCCAACCTGTTGGCTGTCTTCCAGGATATCCGCGACTATATTGCCAAAAAGCTTGAAAAGTTAACATTAAAGGACTTAGTCTGAGGAGGAAAAATGGAACTTACTTTTACAATTATTCTTGTCGTTATTATTTTGGCATTTGCTTGTGAGTACATGGATTCGACACTGGGCATGGGCTACGGCACAACCTTGACACCGGTTTTCATGCTGATGGGGTTTAAGGTTGCCGAAATTGTCCCGGTGATACTCGTCAGCGAACTCTGTACCGGCCTGCTGGCAGGCATCTGTCATCATGCGGAAGGCAACGTCAATTTTAAACCGAATAACAATGGTTTTCTTCGCATTCACGAGATTATTCATCCCGTAAAATATTTCAGCACACTTCGCAACTCTTTGCCCATGCATCTGAAGATCGCCATGCTGTTCGGCGTTTGCAGTGCTGTTGGCGCCGTTGCGGCGGTCTTTGTTGCTGTAAGTATTCCCAAATTCTGGCTCAAGATGTACATCGGCGTATTGGTTCTGTCGATGGGAGTTTTGATTCTGATTTTCTTCAATAGAACGCTGAAATTTTCTTTTGCGAAAGTCACAGCGATGGGACTGCTCGCATCGTTTAATAAAGGCATCAGCGGCGGCGGTTACGGCCCCGTTGTCACCGCCGGGCAGGTGCTTTCCGGTGTCGAAGGAAAAAGTGCTGTCGGTATTACCTCGCTGGCAGAGTCCATTACCTGTTTCGTCGGTGTTATTATGTACCTGCTCATTGGAAAGGAGGTCAGCTGGAGACTGGCTCCCTGGATCATCCTCGGAGCGGTGCTGTCGGTACCTTTATCGGCGAAAAGTGTCAAGTTTATCAGTGAGCGAAAACTGAAGCTTGCCATTGCAATCGTAACCATTCTGTTGGGATGCTTTACAATCTATAAAACATTGAATGGCTAATTGGGTGATTCAGATTATTTGACTGTGGCCGCGATTTCACTTAAAATGCAGGCATGAATGAAACGGCCCAGAAATATGACTACTTAAAAAAACAACTGCAAGCATACGGTAAGGTCACTGTGGCTTTTTCCGGCGGCGTGGACAGTACATTCCTGTTAAAGTCGTGTGTCGAAACACTGGGGACGGAAAATGTCCTTGCCTGCATCGGCATCAGCCCGTCGCTGGCACAGCATCAACTTGAACAGGCCCGCGAGGCGGCAAAATTGATTGGGGTTGAGCTGATCGAACTGCCACTGGGTGAACTGGAGGATCCAAACTATCAAGCCAACAAAGCCGACCGCTGTTTCCACTGCAAGAGCTGCCAGTTTCGGACGATTCAGGAGTACGCCAAAGAACGCGAAATCGAACACACCCTTTGCGGGAGTAATTTCGATGATAAAGACGACTACCGGCCGGGTAATATGGCCGTCAAAGCGCTTGGCATCAAAACGCCCTTGATGGACGCCGAATTAACCAAACCCGATATCCGTGAGTTGAGTAGACAATTTGGCCTGCCCACGGCCGAGCTGCCGGCCTCCCCCTGTTTGGCCAGCCGCGTGGCTTATGGCGAATCCATCACCGAAGAAAAACTTCATCAGGTCGAACAGGCCGAAGCGGTCTTGAGATCATTGGGATTTGTCGAGTTTCGTGTACGGCATCACGGCAAGATCGCACGTATCGAAGTGCCCACTGTGGACATTCAAAAAGTTGTTTCAGAATCCGTTCGGCAGCAAATCGTTGAGCGTATGAAAGAATTGGGGTTCCAGTATATTTCGCTGGACTTGCAGGGATTTCGATCCGGTTCGCTGAATGAAACGTTGTCCGAAGACGAAAAATTGCGTTGAACCGGGCCCTGAAAAACTGCCGACTGGAAGCCGGCGTTACGTTAGTTTGTCAGCCCGGCAATGGCGGCCCCGATGATAGGAGCATTTTCGACGTGAATGATCTCAGTGTAAATCCCCCGTTGATCTTCAAGGTGCTTTTTGAGATAGAACTCGACGCGTGATTTGAGGGTCTTCATACGATAAAACGTCGTTCCGTCAGCAACGATACAAATCGGTCGCGCGGGGTTGGTCCCGCATCCGGTTTTAACCGCCATGGCTGAAAGATTGACGGCAGTTAATTTCGCCGCACGTTCGACGAGCCGGTTAGCAATTACATACAACAGCTCAACATCCATGGGTTCGCGGTTGGCACAGGCGGCGGCAAGCGGATTGTCGCCATAGGGATAGCTCATAAAATCATTGAGGGTCTTGGTGTCCAGATCGGAAAGCCCACGAATCGCATTTGCCGTCTTGCTCGAAAGTAAACCATCATCCGCGGCTTTTTTCATCGTCAGCAGTGTCAGCGGTCCCAGATAGGCGCCGGAAATCATTTTTTCAAAGGCATGTACGCCGGGATTGTTGGTGGACTCATCAAAGGCCTTGTCCAGTTTGCCGCGGTGAGCCATGCCCATGCCGCCGGACTCGACATTGATGATCATATTGCCTTCGCAAGGAAGACCCCCCTGTTTGGTGATATTCCGATGGCTCTCTAAGTAGCTGGTATTGGTACCGGTGCCGAGGATGAAGCCGATATAGCCGTCAAAACTCCGGTTTTGATAGCCGACCCCAGCCAGCAGGGTTGCAACGGTATCATTGAGAATGATGATTTTTTCTGGTTTCTGCATGTTCATCGAAGCCATTGCAGCGGCAAGGTTTTCGCCAATGAGCTCGCCAATGACCTCGTCTGCCTTGATCTCTTTGGCAAAACGAATCAGACGGCCGTCCTTGCTCGGCAGCTTTTGGGTAGGATAAGAAAAGCAAAAGCCCACTTCCTTTGACAGGGATGCGACATGACGGAAATAGCTCGCTGCGGCCTCAAAGAACTCCTGGCGGGTTAGCGAACGTTCGACGCCCGGCATGACATCTTTTTTTAGATTTTCGATGACCGGTTTTTTGTTTTCGTCAAAATAGACCGTTGCCACGCGGAAATTAGTCCCTCCCGCATCAGCCACGATGACCCGTTTTCCGGTGGGAACGTCATTGCCGGCAGACAGAAATGTCGGGATCATTTCCAGGGAACTGTCCTGTCCTGCCAGTCCCCGCTGCATCTCCTTTGAAAAAATGTCAAGATTGGCCTGAAAATCAACATCCTGAACATCCATTTGCTGCGAGCGAAGAAAATCAATTACAGTTTTTCTGATCGGATTCATAAATCAGTCTTCATATCCATTGGGGTGGGTATTGTGAAATTCCCAAGCGCTTTCGATGATGGTTTCCAGTTCAGGAAAATGCGTACTCCAGCCCAACTCGTTTCGTGCCTTGGCTGCATCTGCTGTAAGTACTGGTGGGTCTCCGGGACGGCGGTCCGTTTCCTCCACGTTAAAATCTTTGCCGGAGACTTTACGAACAGTGTCAATCACCTGTCGAACGGAATATCCGGTGCCGTTGCCAAGGTTATAGACGAGCTCGGATTCAGAATCGAGTTTTTTCAGGGCCAATAAATGCGCCTTACACAGATCTTCAATATGAATATAGTCACGGACGCACGTTCCATCTTCTGTGGGATAATCCGTACCGAAAATCTTGATGCTGTCACGTTTGCCCATGGCTGCCTGAATAATTAATGGGATCAGATGTGATTCCGGTCGATGATCTTCGCCGAGGGTTCCGCCCTGACCGGCTCCGCAGGCATTAAAATAGCGAAGAGCAGCATAGTTCATGCGCCCGGTTTGACTTAAAAAATGACACATCCGCTCAACAGCCCACTTTGTTTCGCCATAGGGATTGATCGGGGCTTTTGTCACGTCTTCCGTAATGGGAATGGTATCAGGCATTCCATACACTGCGGCGGTACTGCTGAAAACAAACTTATTGATTTCCGCCTTTTCCATTGCTGCCAGCAGTGTACGTGTTTTGCTGACATTATTTTCATAATACTGCAGTGGCTGCTGAACAGATTCGCCCACCTCGATAAAGGCCGCAAAATGCATAACCGCTTCGATTTGGTATTTTTGAAGTGTCTCAAAGGTAAAATCGAAATCGCCAAAATCACCTAAAACAAATTGAACATTTTTAACCGCCCCACGATGGCCCTTGCTCAGATTGTCAAAAACCACCGGTTCATGGCCTTCACGTCTCAGCATGGCGGTCATATTGCTTCCGATGTATCCGGCCCCGCCGCAGACTAATACTCTCATTGACCTTTTCCTTTTTGAATGTCCTGTTGTACCAGCTTAAGAATTTTTCGTTCCAGAGCGTGATCAGGACCTGCGTCCAGCCATTCCATCTCTGCGGCTCTACGGCTGTCCACTTCGAGCGACTGGGCGCGAGAACTGCTTTCGGTATAAATTCCGCCCATCCGCGTCGTCCCTTCCAACGGCTGTTCGGAGATCGACAGACGCAGCACCTGAACCCGACACTGGATACAGGCGGTTGTATTTTCGGGGCTGAATTCCAGCTCGACAATTCGCCGAATACTGTAAAGATTGGCCTGAGCACCGGAAGCAGCCGAAGCATTGTCCTTTCTCCAAAACTCAAAAAACTGTGCCCCGGAAAGAGGCCGCGTTCGCATATAGCAAGCTTCGGGGTCATCTTTTTCAAGCTCAAACTGCATCTTTACCAAAACGGTCCTTGCCGATTCCATGGCCTGATCGACAGGGGTGTTCGGCAGACACGCCGGATCGGGGGGCAGCGAAAGCCCTTGGGACGCACAGCCCAATCCCAGTACACAAATCAATGTGAATATCGTAACAAACAGAACTTTTTTCATTGTAAGAATCCTTTCATATCTTATTATCAGGCCAGATTATATCTTCAAACCGTCTGTGTCTCAAGTCCCAACCCATATTTTCTTTTTGCTTTGTGAATTGGACAAAAGCGGTGTTTCCTGCCGATAATCAATCCAGAGCCGATTATGCTGAATATTCAGGTACAACGATTAAGAGAAAAATTGAACACCCTGCCGCTGGGCGGTGTTGTGGCGTCCTTTTTGGACTATTTGACCGTCGAGGCGGGTTTGTCGGTCAATACCGTACTGGCATACGGCCGTGATTTGCACAAATTCGCGGAACACTGTCAATCTGAGGACGTTGACACAATTGGTAAAATCCTGCCGACAACGGTTTACAGTTACCTCCGGAAACTTTCCAAACTCGGTCTTGCGGAAAACAGCATCAGCCGCAACCTGGTTGCCATCAAAATGCTGATTCGCTTTGGCATCCTGACGGGTCTTACCGCAGAAGACATGACAGATGCACTCGAAAGCCCGAAACTGTGGAAAAAACTGCCCGCGATTGCCAGCAAGGACCAGGTTTTCAAACTGCTTTCAGCCCCCTGCCCCGACGACCCCTATTTTTTGCGGGATAAGGCGCTTTTGCAGATTCTGTATGCCACGGGGGCGAGGGCGTCCGAGGTTATTGGCTTGAAGATCAAAGACGTCAATCTGAGCATTGGGTATGTGCGATGCTTCGGCAAGGGGCGAAAAGAACGCATTGTTCCGCTGGGAAAAACAGCGGGACAGACGATTACGAGCTATTTACGGGATCTGCGGCCCCAACTGGAAAAACCTCACAGCCAGGATATGTTGTTTTTGTCACGGACCGGCCGGCCTATGGATCGCATCGAATTGTGGCGGATTGTGAAAAAATACGCGTTCCGAGCCGGGATGCCGAAAAACCTGACCGTCCACACCCTGCGGCACTGTTTCGCCACCCATCTGCTCTCCGGCGGAGCCGACCTGCGTGCGCTTCAGGAGATGCTCGGCCACGCCGATATCAAAACCACCCAAATCTATACACACGTCGACAATGACCGTCTGCGGAGTATCCATAAAAAATACCACCCAAGAGGATAAACAGAAAGCCAGAGCCAAAACCCTCTCCGCTAATAAACTCCATATTGATGTATCGCATCAAACATTGCGAGTACATTGTCCACCGGTGTTTCTTCTAAGATCGTGTCGTGGCTGGCTCCGGCAATATAGCCGCCGCCCGGCATCATTGTCTCAAGTACCAGCCGCGTACCTTCTTCAACCCCTGCAACGGCCTTCTCCATCAAGATATGATGAGAGTCGATGGCACCGTTGAAAACGATCTTGTCGCCAAATTCAGATTTGAGTCTGTCAAGTTCCATCCCGCGGCATGACGGCTGAACGGCATGCAAGCTGTCGATTCCGGCATTGATCATTGACGGGATCAACTCGTAAATGCCGCCGCAGCAGTGCATCTGAGTTTTGAGACCGTAAGAGTGCCCCAGGTCGCACAATCGCTTCAGATGGGGGACCATGAACCGATCAAACATGTCCGGACTCATCAAGGGGCCTGTCTGACTGCCGAAGTCGTTGCCGATAAAAAAGATGTCAATCGCATCGGCAGCGGCATCGAAGATTCGTTTGTTAACCTGGAAATAGTAATCCACCAGGTGCTTCAGTACGGCATCCACCACGTCCGGTTCCGCATACATCTTGATATACAGATTTTCCATCCCGATCAGATCGATCGCATCATGCCAGAACGGCGACCAGTCGCCGCCCAGAATCGCAAACCGGCCATTATAGGCCTCAGCCGCCGCTTTGATCTTGGAAACATCCATCCACGCAGGATCGGGCCATGCATAGCTTTCAACATCGGCGACACTCGCATCCGCCAGCGGATGGGTTAGTGGCTGACCATAACCATATCCTTCGCGTTCAATACCGAATGGGGTACGATAGGTCGCCTGTGAATGTTCCATCGGAAATTCCGGTCCGGCGTATTCGGCAAAGACACGCCTGAAATCATCACGAAAACGCAGGCAAAGTCCTTCATCATCCAGCCCCAGCTCTTTTTTGGCTTTCGCCCAGAACTCAACAGACGCTCCGCACCAGCACGGCACTCGGTCCGGCAATTCATGTTCAAATACCGCTATAACTCGCTCTCGTGAATTCATATCAATATTCCTGATCTGTATTATGGATGGCTGTGTGTCTGTGTTTTATATTGTTCGAGCAAGGCTTTGAGTTCCTGTATGATACTCTGATGGTCAGGGCTTTCGTAAAGATTATTGCTTTCCGCCAGGTCAATATCCATATCATATAACTGTCCCGGTAAACCATCTCCCTTGCCAGACGAGCCACCGGAGCCGACTCCGTCAATATATTTCCATTTCCCTTTTCGAATGCAAAACAATCCGCTGATTGAATGATGGACGGTAGCTTCACGAATCGGTCGGGGATATTTTTGACCTTTCAGGGCAGGCAAAATATTATAGCTGTCTTCTGCTGCAGTATCAGGCAGTTGAACGTTTACAACGGAAGCAATCGTTGACATGAAATCCGCAAGACAGACCGTTTCATGGCTGAGTGAGGTGGGCTTGATGTGTCCGGGCCATCGGGCAATGAACGGAACGCGATGTCCGCCTTCCCAAGCATCCGTTTTTCTGCCTCGAAGTTTGCCGCTCGGATTATGCCCGAACTTTTTTACCGAACCGACTTGGCCGGAATCATTGGTTCCGTCCCTTGCCGGAGAGCCGTTGTCACTCGTTACGATGACAAGGGTATTGTCTTCAAGACCCTGTTTCTTAAGAGCTTCAAGAACCTTGCCAATAGTCCAATCAACCTGGTAAACGTAATCACCGTATCGTCCCGCCTGGCTCTTTCCGGTAAATTCAGCAGTTGGTACGATCGGCGTATGCGGCGCGGTCAGTGAAAAATACAGAAAAAAGGGTTTGTCCGGGGATCGCAGCGTGTGATTACGAATATATTCGGTTGCTTTTTCGGTCAACGTCGGCATCACATCTCCGAGTTTCCATCCCGGGCGCATGGGACCCGGCGCTCCGAACATCGTCGAGGGTTTTGATTCTGTGGGCATTTTAACGACACGATCATTTTCGATAAAACAGTACGGCGGGAAATTCGGCACGTCATCCCCGAAATAATAATCAAATCCATGTTCCACCGGCCCTCCCTTAAGAGGTTGGGTGAAATCGACTTTTTGAGCGAATGCTGAACGTACTTTTACGTTATATTGACCGATCTTAAGCTGGTCGTTGATTTGAGAGCCGTCGGTTGTCGGCCAATCCCAACCTAGGTGCCATTTCCCGATGCAGGCGGTGCTGTATCCCTGCTGCTTGAGCATGTCGGCAACCGTGAGTCGGTCTTTTTCAATCAACGGCCTGTCCCAAGACCATAGTACACCTCTCTTCAGTTCCGTTCGCCACGCATACCGACCTGTCAAAATCCCGTAACGAGTGGGCGTACATACCGAAGATGGAGAATGCGTATCCGTAAACCGTATACCCTCACTTGCCATTCGATCCATATTGGGTGTTGGAATTTTCGACTCGGGATTATAGCAGCCCGG
This sequence comes from Phycisphaerae bacterium, assembly GCA_029858345.1. GTDB lineage: Bacteria > Planctomycetota > Phycisphaerae > Sedimentisphaerales > Anaerohalosphaeraceae > 4572-13. The sequence continues at coordinate 7,313 of JAOUFG010000016.1, read as the reverse complement.
ATCTCCGTACCCCATGTCATCGGCTAAAATAAATACGATATTGGGCCGGGTCTTTGACTTCTCCGATCCCATTGTGACTGTCTCGGCTGTGCATCCGCTGAACGGCAACATGCAAATGGCGAGGCCGATATATTGAAATACTTTTCTACGATTCACAATAAAGTCCTCTCGCTGATAGCGATTTTAAAGCTTAGTCGAGATGATACACTTCTTCCATCGACTTCCACCATTCGCCTTCTGGGCGGTTTTCCAGGCCAAACTGGCAGGGATCGGTCTCTTTCCACCATTTTTGCGTGGCGGGATCGGCGGCCATTTTGGCCATGTCGGCGTCAAAATCATCGCCGGTATATTCAAAATAACTGAAGAGATAATACTTACCGTCCGGGAACTGTGTCAGATAGATTGAAAAGTTCTGAATGTTGCACTCGGTGATCTGTTTATTCACCTGCGGCCATGGATTGGCGTGCAGTTCTTTGTACTTTTCCAGCATGTCTTCTTTAACACCGATCACGCTGCCGTACCGCTGGACCTTTTGCTGTGCGCAGCCAACAGTCAGGATCAGTCCCGTCACGATCAAAAGCAAACATATTTTTTTCATTCTCTATCCTTTTTGGAAATAGTTACCGGTTTAATTTGCAGCGCGTTGCCGTCAGTTGTCAATTCGATGACCGTCGAGATAGAATTACGATCGTCTGCGGGGACATCCAGTTCGATCGCTTTCTCTGTTCGATTCACGTTCACCGTACCGCCGGATTTGATGGCGATATTTGTTACCTTCATCGATGGCACAGGGATTCGCAGCGGCCCTTCCTTCGGCCAGTTCATGACAAACAGGAAAATTTTGTTCTCTTTACACGTGGACGCGCCCCACTCGCCCGGCTTAAACGGCCCGCCGCGTGTGCCATAGACCGTATCCCCATATTGCTTCAGCCACTGACCCATTTCTTTCAGACGCTCAACCTGACGCGGTTCGATGCGCCCGTCCGGCATCGGGCCAACATTAAACAGCAGGTTGCCGTCACCGCCAACCGTTTGCAGCAGTGTCCGGATGCACTCCTGCTTCGATTTCATCTTATCCTTGGGCTTCCAGGCCCACTGCTTACAGATGGTCATACAGGTTTCCCACGAACGTTCACGGTTAAAGCCGCCAATCCTCTGTTCCGGTGTATCAAAATCACCAGCATTCAGATGGGCTTGCTTTGTTGTGCCCGCCATACCGTGGCGTCCTTTGCTGACGCGATTGTTGATCAGCAATGTGGGCTGTGCCCTCTTTAAAAAGGCATAGAGTTCATTGCCGTATTCGCGTGTCCAGGGTTTTTCCCATTCGCCATCGAACCACATCAATCCGAGGGGGCCATAGTTGTCGATCAATTCTTTCGTCTGATTTTTCAGATATTCAAAATAGCGAGGCATGTTATGTTCGGCCTTTTTACTTTTTCCGCGGGGGGAACCGAGCGGATAGTCCGGATGCCACCAATCACACACTGAGTAATAGGTGCCAAATTGAATCCCCTGCTGCTTGCATGCGGCCGCCAGTTCACCGACGACATCGCATTTGAAGGGGGTATTGCCAATATGATAGTCGGTATACTTCGACGGCCACAAACAAAAACCGTCATGATGCTTCGTCGTCAACACCATGTATTTCATGCCGGCGTCTTTGGCTGTTTTGACCCATTCGTCCGCGTTAAATTCGGTCGGGTTAAATTTTTTGTAAAGCTGATCGTACTCTTCTATTGATGTTTCTCGGCCCCGCGACCAGCCGATCTCATGACCTGTTAAACTAACCGGCCCCCAGTGGATAAACATACCGAACCGCATATCCTGCCACTCTTTTATCGCTTTAGGCTCAGCTTTTGAAAAATCCTTTTCAATCGTGGCACAGGAAGTAACAAATACTAACAAGATACAGCTTAAAAAAATCCTTTTCAATAATGACATCATACATTTCCCTTTCAAATATTATTATTTTAATAAACCGAAAAATCGCAACGTTGATTCATTAGCGAAGATAAAATACAGGGCAACCATCACAACAAACAATAATAAGGACAAAAACTTATAATTTGCTAAAGCAGGCCAGCCCTTATCCCTCAATGCGGCCATCGGATTTTCCCATACGAGTTTGACACTTTCCTCGGTATGAATGTGCGGACAGAACAACGATACCGCAATCATAATAACCGAACAAAGGCAGAACAGGTAGAAACCGGCCAGCAATCCCGGCATGGACCAGCCGAAATAATCGTTCCAATCCACAATAAACACACCCAATCCCATCAGCGAGCCAATGGCCATCGTCCAGATAGCGGCTTTATTCGAAGTCCGCTTCCAGAACACACCAAACAAAAAGACCGTCGTGATCGGGGGCGCGACATAGCAGATCAGATCGACACATCCTTTGTACACACTTTCAAACCGTCCAATATATTTTGACCAGACAATCGCAACGATCATACAGACAATCGTCGCGGTCTGACCGACCAGCACCAATTTCCTGTCGGATGCATCCGGCTTCCACTGTTTGTACAGATCATAGCTGACCAGTGTTGCGACGGAGTTCAACGCACCGGAAACCGTACTCATCAATGCCGCCAGCAGGGCCGCCGCCATCAGCCCCGTCACACCGGCCGGCAGCAGGTTCTGTATGGCCAGCGAAAAACACTCGTCGGGAGTGTCCAAAGCAGCAAAGTCGCCCCGATTCACCAATGCCAGGTAGACCAGGCCCGGGAGGAAGAAGATAAAGACTGGCAAAACTTTCAGAAATCCGGCAAACAGCGGACCCGTTCGTGCGTGGTTGCTGTCTTTAGCGCCCAACACACGCTGGACGATCGTCTGGTCCGCACACCAGTACCACAGACCGATCACGGGATAGCCCAGAAAGACGGAGTACCACGGAAGATTTGCCGGATCGTCCGCCGGACGCAGGACGGTCAGTTTGACGGGGTCAACATGCTGTACCAGTCCGTTCCAGCCGCCAATCTTAACGAATGCAATAATCGTCAGGATGATCGAACCGGCCAGCAGTATAATGGTCTGCAGGGCACCGGTCACAACTACCGCCAGCAACCCGCCGACGACCGTATATATCCCCGTCAGAACAGCCGCAGCCACAATACTGGCCATAATGGGTATGCCGAAGAGGGTCTTGATAACCAGCGCACCGGTGTACAGCGTAAACCCGATATGAATAAACACCGCCGAAACAATACTGAGTCCGGCAAGCCAGTTTCGGCAGGTACTGCAATACCGCTTTTCGAGAAAATCAGGCAGCGTTGCGATCCGGGACTTCAGGTAAAACGGAGCAAAGAACAACGCCAATACGATCAGCAGAAACGGTGCCATCCATTCGAAATTGCCATAGGCAAGACCCGTTCGATACCCTTCCCCGGCAAAGCCCACCATGTGAATGGTCGAGATATTGGTTGAGAACAGTGCCAGCCCGATCATCGGCCAGGTCAGCGTCCCGCCGGCCCGGAAGTAACTGTCACTGTCAACGTGATCTTTTCGTTTTCGTCCGGCCCACAGACCGATGCCGACAATGCCAATGAAATAGATGGCGATAACGATGATATCAAGCCGGTCGATCTGAATGTCACCCGATGCAATCACTGAAAAATCCAAAACGTATACCTCCTATTCTCTATTTTGTTACTTCTTCCATTGCAATTTCTGACCACTGCCACAACCGTTTCGGATCATGCCGAACCGTCGAAATATCTTTCATAATAAACTCGATATGACACTTACCTTCGGCCGCATTGAGGACTTCGCGAATGTTGGCACGGGCTTTCTTCGGGTCCCATTCGGTTTCGGCCAGAATCGCCGGATTCGGCTTCTGACTGATCACATAATCGCTGCCGATTTCGGCAACCATCTTGTTGATGTCACACCACGGACTGGTCGATATCTTCCGGAGATTCGGAATTTTTCGCATAATATCCATTTTTTTATCGAGCGGCTCACAACAGCCATAATATGTCCAATTTGGCTTGGATCGAATCTGCACCAATTTCAATAACCGCATAGCAATCGTTTCGGAATGGACCGGGGTTGATTAGCAGCGTCGAGCCGATTTGATCAGTTCCCCGGGCCTCGTGGATATGCCCGCTGATGGCGGCCACCGGCTGGTGGTCTTCGATGAATGAGCGTATCAGATGGCTGCCTTTGTGATGGGTGCCGCCCTGCAAATCAACCGCAGTCATCCCTGCGGGCTGGTGCGAAACCAGAACAAAGGGTTGCGGGTGAGCAGCCAAATATTGTTCTACCGGTAAAATTGACTCCCTGGAAGCAGGACAGGGGAAACCAATAAAAACGACCCCCTTCTTCTCGACAGGATAATCGATCAGACAGACGCCCTGCTGCCGGAGAACCTCTTCGGCCTCCGGCGGGTCGCAGTTTCCCGAAACGCCCAGTACCGGCCTTCCCAGTTCATTCAAGGCCTCCAAAACAGATTGTGCCTGTGCTTTTGAGCCGAAATCTGTAATATCACCTGCGAGCAAGATAACATCACAAGCTTTTGCCACCCCCGTCAACTGAGGGATATTTTTCGTATAGCCGTGAATATCGGCCAGCACTAAAATTTTTACCTGCGGAATTTGCATGTTGTCTGAGCATTGTACCTTTGTTGAGATTTTTGTCAAATCGGAAACCACAGTGGTTTTTTTTTCATATTTTAGTATAATCCAATCGTTAGAAACCCTGAAATTTCTGTTTTATACCCTTCAGGGTAGTAAATCCCCGCGAGCAAGCTCGTAACTTGCGGCCGCAGCGCTACATAGCCGCGCAGAAACGGGAAATTTCAACCGTTATCAGTATATGAGGTGATTTATGATTGTTGTTATGAAACCCGGCGCTACAAAAGAGCAAGTTCAGCATGTGATCGACCTTGTTCGGGATTATGGGCTGAAGGAACATCCGATCTACGGTACGGATCGAACGGTCATCGCCTGTATCGGGGATAAACGCACGGTGGATAAGGGAGCGATTGAAAATGCTCCGATGGTCGAGAAGATTGTGCCGATTCTTTCGCCGTACAAGATGGCGTCACTGGAGGTCAAGAAAGAACGGACCCAGGTCTGCATCGGCCCGAATCGGTTTCCAGTGGGAGGAACTCGGGTGGGCGTCATTGCCGGGCCGTGTGCGGTTGAAAACCGGGACCAGATTCTTGAAATTGCCGATAAGGCCCAACAATGCGGCTGCATCGGGCTTCGGGGCGGGGCTTACAAGCCGCGAACCAGCCCCTACAGTTTTCAGGGTCTTGGTATCGAAGGGCTGAAGATTCTTGCTGAGGCGCGCGAACAAACCGGATTGGCCATTGTTACAGAAGTCATTGGGCTGGAACAGATCGAATCGGTTGCCGAATACAGCGATGTGCTGCAGATCGGGGCACGCAATATGCAGCATTATCCGCTGCTGGAAGCGGTTGGCAAAACCGGCAAGCCGGTTTTGCTTAAACGCGGCATGAGCGCCACACTGGAGGAATTTCTGCTGGCGGCTGAATATATCATCAACGCCGGAAATCCCGATGTTATCCTGTGTGAACGCGGGATTCGCACGTATGAATCCTATGTCCGCAATACACTGCCGCTGGCCATTATCCCGGCTTTGCGGGAACGCACGCATCTGCCGATCGTGATTGATCCTTCCCATGGCACCGGACACGCCTATATGGTCCCTTCGATGTGCCTGGCCGCCATTGCCGCCGGAGCGGACGGGCTCATCCTGGAATGTCATCCAGACCCTGAACACGCCGCCTCGGATGGCGCGCAGTCTATCACGCCGCAGATATTGAATGAGTTAATGAGAAAAATCAAGCGCGTTGCCGAGGCCGTTGACCGAGAGATGTAATCGCGGGATTCGACTGACATAAGGCCCGTTATGTTTTTTCAAGTACGGAAATATCGGTTGGAGAATTGAGACGGTAGCGAATTCCCCGCCAGGTGATAACCCGTCCGACCGCCGAAGAAAGGATAATAAGCAGCAGCAGGATCGCCCAGAGCCAAAAGCCAAGAATGTCGGCCCAGCGTGCAAGTTTGAGCCGTTTTTTGTCAGCAGGCAAAAGAGCGGCAATCATTTTTTGGCGGAGAATTGCCCGAAACAGTTGGCAACCCAAAAAGACCGCCGGGAAAGCAATGCATAGTTTTGCAAATGGATGGCCGGTTTTCATTGCCCAGATCGCCATGGCCCCACCGCCCCAGAGGCCGGCCACCGCAAAGACCGCACTGAACAGCCCGAACAGCCACATGCCGGGGGCGTAAATGCGCGTGATGACAAACTGCCGACGAGCAAACTCCCACAATTTCGGCCACGTGGTAGTCTCATAGGAGGCGATCATGCAAGCCGGCACAAATACCATCTTAAATCCGTTCTTGCGAACGGCACGGCTCAGTGATAGGTCGTCGCTGAGGGCTTTTTGCCAGATCTGATCAATTTCCAAATCCGCGAAGTTTTTGACGAGTATGGCCATGGACCCCCCCCACGCCAGATTGAAGCGGGTGTTTCCGAGAAGCTGACATATTTTGGCATTGACAGCGGCCAGTGCAATCGTGGCGGGATTGTTCTTGCCGGGGACAAAACAGCGGTAGCCGCCGGAAGCGCCGTTCTTTTCTTTTCGCAGCGGATAGACGATATGAGCCAGCCAATCGGGGCCCGCACAGGCATCGGAATCAGCAAAAACCAAGGCCTCTATGTCCGACGGCATATGGCGGTAAGCGAAAAGCAGGTTGTGCAGTTTCTGACTGCAGGAGCGGGTCGGGCCGGCAACCAAGATTTCGACAGACCGGGCCTGTGAGTTGTGCCCAAAACGGTCCTTGAGTTCCAGCAGGCGGCGATAGGCCGGATCTGACTCGTCCTGTACGACAAAACGCAGGTGATAGGGTTGGTAGTCCTGTTCGAAAAACGATTGAATATTCGTATCAAACGTCTCATCCAGGCCCTTGCAGGGAACGACCAGAAGACACTGCGGGCGATAGGCAGTTCGAGGGCGGCGAGATTTCTGCAGGGCATAGCGGAAGTTATTGATGACCTGCACCGTAAACAGGACCTGTATTGCTATTACCGCGATCAAAATGTATTCCAGCAAACCCATAAGATGCACTTGTTTCTCTAAGTCTCTTTTTTATAAGCCGCTATGATAATCGATTCAGCGAAAAAAACCACGAAAAACACGACATACACTAAAAAGATTTGTAACCGTTCACAGTTTTTAACAGATTAACAACGGATATTTTTTACCGCTCCAATGAGCAATAACAGATTCATGAATAAAGTCAAAGACATTTTGGTTCTGCTTTTTACACGTTGCGATTGTC
>JAOUFG010000107.1 GCA_029858345.1 Phycisphaerae bacterium | reverse complement strand
GCGGCTCTGTTGCCGCAAGGTAATAACCCGCGATTTTCAGTGGCCACACGCCACCGTATCGCATAAGCACTATCGGCTTATGACGACCCTTTACAATCGCAGGGCCGGTCGTTCCATATTTTCTATTTTTTCGACTAAATCACTGGAGTACCCCTCATCAATCAGGACCTGTTGCGCAGAAGCAATATCGTCTGAGCTTACATTTTTGGCAAGCTGGCTTGCTTCATTTTGAAGCAGCTTCGGATCTTCGCCCAAGGTGATCCGTTTGAATAAACCCGTTAAGGCCCACCGATTTGAACTGTGACGTGTTTTTGCCATGATCGTTATCCTTTCAATAAAAAACCGGGGAAGAACAAAACTAAGATACTTCTCTAACACCCCGTTTCCGAAACCAGTTCTTACCCCGGCTAATTCCTCGGCGACGGCACTGCTATTTAAATCACATAAAATGTGTTTTAATATACGCTGGACTTGAGTACCTGGTCTTATGATGAACTTGGGGAGTCATGGAGCACTCAAGTCCGGCAATAAGAAACGCTTTTCAAAGAGCAAATACATCATTCATCATCTCTCAACCGAAACCATGCCGTTTGTTCGATGATCAGAAACGCAAGACGTGTGCCAATAAGAGATGATTTTGCAAGGCTGCACTTAAGGCGTTGACGAAAAAGAAGTTAGGGCGTAATAGCCCAAATGGCCTCGTCCGTGAAATCAAAAGTGAACCCCCGATATAGCAGGGTCGCCCTGAAATGTCGTGTGTATCAACCGGGGCGTTTAATACCTAACTTTTGCATCTTGGATTCTAACGTCGATGGTTTCAGATGCAGCAGTTCCGCGGCACCGTTTTTACCCCTGACTCTCCAGTCTGTCATGGACAGAACATCGATGATATGATTTTTCTCGATATCTTCGAGCCCCAGACTTTGTGTGTGCGGGGAATCACTCGATTTGGGCATCTCGACATGCAATGCCCTTTCATTTGTCAGGATCATCGCGCGTTCGATGACATTTCTCAGCTCCCTCACATTTCCCGGCCAGGGATAATTCTGAAGTTCTTCCATTGCTTTGCGAGGGATTGTTTCGATGACTTTCCCCATCTTGACCGACAGTTCCTGAACGAAGGCCCAAACGAGCATGGGGATATCCTCTTTGCGCTCGCGCAATGAGGGTGTTTGGATCGGGAAAACGTTGAGACGATAGAAAAGATCTTCCCGGAACGATCCTTCTTTGACGGCGGCGGCCAGGTCTCGATTTGTCGCCGCAACCACACGGATATCGACGTCAATGACTTCGGAACTGCCGAGCCGTTCGAACTGCTGTAATTCCAGCACATGAAGAAGTTTTGCCTGAAGATCCGCGGAAAGGTCGCCAATCTCATCAAGAAATATCGTACTGCCGTTGGCGATTTCAAATCTGCCGATCTGCCGTGAGGAGGCCCCCGTGAAAGCCCCTTTCTCGTGTCCGAACAATTCACTCTCGATCAGTGTCGGTGCAATGGCGGCGCAGTTGACCCGGACCATGGGCTTGTTGCGCCGGGAACTTAACTTATGAATCGCCCTGGCGATAAGTTCTTTTCCTGTGCCGGTTTCCCCCTGTATGAGGACGGTCGAGTCTGTCCCTGCGACCTGCTCCACTTGAGCCATCACCGACTTGATGGCATCGCTGTGCCCCAGAATATCCCCATAGCTGGATTCGATTTTCACTTCCTGCTTCAGATAAATATTTTCCGCTTCCAGACGTTCCTTGAGCCGCTTGATTTCCGAATAGGCGCGTTCGAGGGCCTCTTCGGCCTGTTTGCGCTTTAAAATATCCGCAAAGACATAGCCGATATACTGAACCCTTCGAATGCATTGCGGGTTCCATTTCTTTTTGCGGCGCATGAACCCGAATGCTATAACGCCGTCGGGCTGTTCTTTTTCAGACAGCAGAGGAATCGAAATGTTTGATTTCAGTCCCTGATCGATGCAGAGCCGCCGTTCGGATTCGGCCCCTTCCGGTAAGTCGTCCGGCAGATTTTCCATGACGACCATCTCCTTTTTTTGGAGCGTTCGAAGGTACCAGAGCGGATGTTCTTTGAGCCGCAGAGAAGTCAGAGGCAATGGTTTAATCCCCGGCCTCATAAAACAATGTGTTACGGTTAGCGTTTCCCTGTCCTCGGAGAACTGTGAGATCATTCCTCTGTCGGCCCCAAGAAAATCGGCCATCCGTTCAAGTCCGTGTTCAATCTCCTGATCCACCCGGCAAACCGGTAAGTTTACGAACGTCGCCGCAAGATCGGAGAGCAACTCTTCGAATTGGATGAGTTCTTCCAGATCCTGCCTGGAACGGTTATCCGCGGCCTCTTTGGTGGTTGTGTGAGTGTTCATGGCGTTTCCTCTTTTTGCCAATTTCAAGCCGAATATCACCACTTTATGTCTTCAGGGATTCATTTTCAAGAACTATTTTTCGGCGAGAAAGAGTTTTTAGACCCCTGGACAGAAAGGCCCGGAACTTGATATCTTCTGAAGATATGCCTGAAATTCTTCGCCAAAAATTGTTAGAAAATCCCCGGCTTCTGTGTTAATCTCTAAACTTGAAAACTGAGGACTGAAGACTGAGAACTAAACTCAACATCCTGATTACCGCCGGGGGGACACGGGAGTACATCGACCCGGTGCGGTATATCTCCAACGCCAGCACCGGCAAGATGGGGTACGCCATCGCCCGCGCAGCCATCAAGGCCGGGCACTCCGTCACGCTGATCACCGCCCCGACATCATTAAAGCCGCCCAAAGGAGCAACCGTCATTGATGTGGTCGCCAGCGATGAGATGTTCAAGGCCGTCAAGGGCGAATTTGCCAAGTGTGACACGCTCGTCATGGCCGCGGCGGTATCCGACTACAAGCCCCCAAAACAAAGCGGCACCAAGCTCAAGAAAGAACAGACCGTTCTGTCGCTGACCCTTAAACCCACCACCGATATCCTCAAGTGGGCAGGCCGGAATAAAACCAAAGACCAGACGCTTGTCGGCTTTGCGCTGGAAGATAAGAATCTGCTTGCCAATGCCGAGAAAAAACTAAAGTCCAAAAAACTCGACATCATCGTCGCCAACGAACCGGCCGCCATCGGCGCCGACACATCCACCATCCACATCAAAACCAAAACCGGCGACTGGACGACTTACAAGACGGTCAGTAAAACAACATCCGCCAAACGGATCCTTAATGAAATTATTCGACTTCAATAAATCGGAGCGGCTATCATGAAACGATCGACCTTAATTCTTGTGTGCCTGATGGTGCTGGTTTCGGGTTGGGTCGCAACGACTCCCATTTCGGCAATGGGAAACAAAATTGACACCTCTAAAGTCACCGCCCAGCAGCAAAAAGGCAAAAACCTTGCCGAGAAACTGGGCATCACCGAAACCCTCGGTCCCCTGGCGCCGGTGGCGCTGTCGCCGTTCTTTGGCTTGGCATGCCTGTCGGGCACCTCCATCCTGTGCGAAATGGGGGTTCTGCCGAAAAACGAATTTCTGATGGGCAATGAAGTCCTCAACAACTTCTGGGTCTTCTTGATCTTTGCGGGACTGACCGTGCTGACCAGCGCCCCCCGGCTGCTGAGCGTTTCCAAAGTGTTTGCCGAAGCAACGGAGCGTATCGAAACCTATGCCGGGATCATCTCGTACGGGATCATCCTGATGGCCGCGCAACAGGATGCCCCCTCTGAGCAGGTCGTCGTCTATTCGGCGGGCCTCTTCAGCATGACCGGCAGCAGTCTGCTGGCCTGCTGTGCGGCGGTCAATATCTTTGTTATCGCCACAGTGCGGTTTTTCTTTGAACTGCTGACGCTGATCTCACCGATCCCGGCGCTGGACGCGATCTTTGAATGCTGCAACAAAACCATCGCCGGAATTCTGATCACCATTTACGCGTTCAGCCCCTGGTTGGCGTTCGTGCTGAATATCATCCTGTTTTTGATCTGCCTGGTGATCTTTAAGTGGGCCAACCGCAGGGTAAAATATATGAAGGCGATGCTGCTGGAACCGGTTCTGGTCGGGATGGTCCGCTCCGTGCTGGGACGCGCTCACTATGATCCCGACCGGAGTGCACAGCGAAAACTGGCCCGGCAATTCGGTAATATTGCCGTGGTGGTTAAATGTTTCCCGTCTCGCAAACTGGGTAAGATCAAAAAAAAGGACCGATGCTATCTGGTCTTTGGCGATGATGGGATGCGGCTGGTCAAGTTGCGTTTGTTGGGCAGTGCCGTCAGTAAAGAACTGAACGCCGCCGACCTTTCGCGCGATGTGGTCGAGGGGTTGATCGGCTATTCAATCTCCCTCCAAACCGCCGCCGGCAAAGACTGCGAACTGATCTTCAGCAGCATCTATACCCCAAAACTGGACACCATCCGAGCAGCGCTGTCTAAGCGGGGTTAATGAAAGGTGAAAACAGCGCTCAAGATAATCGGTCTGTTGCTTTCAGTGCTGGGGGTTGTGCGTTTGGAATGGTTGGCGTGGGAGGCGATTTCGCTTAGCTTTATTTGGTGCGGCACAGCACAGTTGCAGCGCAAAGCTGAAGCCGATTTGTATTTTGTTATGGCGGCGATCGTGGGGGTTTGTCTTGCCAAGTGCTGGAAGAAGAAATCTGCTCTGGATAGCATTGTTCGTATTGCAATCCTGAGCTTTTTGGCAGCGATGGCAATCTACTGGTTTTTCGAGAGTTTTTTCAATTATCGCTGGGTTGCCGGGTGGTGATTCAACAGGTTGAAATGAGGAAAATACCCCTTTGGTCTGAAAGACCTCTGTAATCTAGCCCAGCCCAGCGGGCTGGGTAAAAGGGATTCCACAAACAATGCAATGCCCTGAAGAGGCACCTTATTCTTCAAAATAGGTATAGCCGCGCAGGCCTTCCTGGTAGGCACTGATGACTTCCCGGCGGTCTAAAAAACAACGGGTGTCACACCGTCGGCTTTTTTATTCGGGGACGCTCTACGGTCTGAAATCCTCCGATTCCTTAAACCATCGCGGGCTGTGGGAAAGAGTCAGGGCGGTATCGATCAGGGCGATGTGGGAGTAGCCCTGCGGAAAATTGCCCAGCAGCCGCTTTGTTTTAAAATCAATATCTTCACTGAACAGCCCCAGATGATTGCTGTAACTTAAAAGCTTCTCGAACATCTCAACGGCCTGCTCCTGGCGGCCGATCAGGTAAAGACTCTTGATCATCCAAAATGTGCAGACCGTAAACGAGGACTTCGGCAGACCAAAGTCATCCGGGCTGTTATAGCGATACATCAGCCCGTCTTTGCACAGTGCCTGATAGGTTTGCAGGACCGTGTCCACGAAAACAGGATCCCTGTGAGAAATAAAACCGTATTGCTGAGCCAGCAGATTCGATGCATCCATTGAGGCGCCGCCGTAAAACTGAGTCAGGGCATTTGTTTTCGGATCACAGCCTTTTTTCAGAATATCCGCTTTGATGCAGTCACGCCAGTGGGCGTAATCCTTCGCATCGCTGTCTTTTCCGAAAAAATTTGCGATGCGCGCCGCCCGGTCCATCCCGACCCAGCAGAGAATTTTCGAAAAGGTAAAATGCTTTTGTTCCGCCCGGAACTCCCAAATACTTGAGTCCAGATCTTTCCAGCTACTCCTGACATGCCGCGCCAGTGTTCGCACAACCGTCCACAAATCCTCTTTGCGATTCAGGGTTTTATTAAAAATCGTCAAGCTTTCATAAATCACGTCCAGCACAACCCCGTAAATATCATTTTGTTTTTGCCGGACCGCCGCATTGCCGATGCGCACGGGCTTTGAATCTTCATATCCCCGAAGCCACGGCAGTTCCTTTTCTTTTAAGTTCCCGCGATGTCTGATGGGATACATAATCTGAACTTTCTCGTCCTTGTACGGAACGATGTCCAGCACAAACTGGAGGAATCGTTCCGCCACATTCGCGTGGCCCAATCGGGCAAGAATGCTGATGGTCATCGAGGCGTCCCTGAGCCAGCAGTAGCGATAGTCCCAATTTCGTACTTCCCCGATGGTTTCCGGCAAGCTTGTTGTCACCGCGGCCAGAATAGCCCCGGTCTTCTGATAGGCCAGAAGTTTCAGGACCAGCGAGCTTCGCTCAACCTGCTTTTGGTACTGTGTCAGCACCTGTGTCTTGGCGGCCCACCCCATCCCGTACACCTTGGTTCGCTCAAGCTCCAGACAAATCCAGTTTAAATCCGGCTTGAAGAGTTTTTGATTGTAGCTGAGCGCCAGAAAACAATCCCGCTCAAGCGTGATGGGCCGGGCATGGATAATCTTTTCGAGGGGCAGGTCTGAATACAGATAGACCGATTCATAAGGGCCTTTCGCGGTCTTGGCTTTGATGAAATCATCCGTCCCTTCGATTATTGCGTCATATTGCGCATACGCCGGCCGCGGCTCAAAACGAACCCTAAACCTGGGCCGGCCGCCGATATAACGGATAGAACGAATCACATCCGGCGGACAATGATAGGTCCCCGTCTCTGTCTTGTAACGGGGCATGAAATCACAGACCTGAAAGGCGTTTTCGCCGCGGGAAAATTCGGTCACAAGGATATTGGTTTTATCCAAATACTTCTGGCGGATCGTATATTTACCCACCGGCTCAACAGCAAAAAACCTCCTCTTTCCGTATCCAGTATCTTGGCAAAGACCGAGGATGAATCAAAATCCGGAAGACAGCACCAATCAATACTGCCGGTTTTACTCACCAACGCGGCACTTTTGCAGTTTCCAATAATTCCGTAATCTAAATTGTGCATAGTGTCCATCTTTTCGAGTTCTGTTGTTAACCGTTCCACTGACTCAATGCGGATAAAAACTTTCGCAAATGCTCCGGAGAGCCCAGCCGGAATTTCGCATTTGAAGGGCCGCTTCCGATTTTACAGGAAACGGCGCTGTCCGGCAACACCGCAAACATGTCCTCGTCTGTATAGTCATCACCGAAGCAAAAAATAAACGGCCAGTTCCGCTTTTCCAGCCACGGCCTGATCGCCTGCCCTTTGTTGATGCTGATGGACTTGACTTCGACGATTTTATTGCCTTCGTGAACGCCGATATTCAGATTGGTCGTCATCATAATCAGGGCATCCTTGAGTTCCTGCGTTCGCAGTTTGGCCAGGTCCGGCTCACTTTTTCTGAAATGCCAGACCAGCGCAGACTCTTTTTCCTCAACAAACGAACCGGCCGTGCGATCCGCATACAGATCCAGAATCGGACGAATCATTCCCTTCCATTCCTCCTCTCCATGGATCGAGGCTTTCCAGTCGCCGGAGTTGAATCGGAAAAACGACCCGTGTTCGGCAACTAAATGGAGCGGCAAATGCCCCAGCCACCGATGCAGCGTGTCTTTGTCCCGGCCGCTGATCACGACGACTTCGTTTTTCGGATTCTCCGAAAGCAACTTCAAAACGGAGATGATTTCAGGGTCCGGCTGTGCCTGTTCCGGCAGTTTGGCGAAAGGAACCAGGGTGCCGTCATAATCGAGCAGCAGCAAGCGGCTTTCGGCCTTTGTGTATTCCGAAATCGTCTTTTCCTGCAATTGGCCCGAAAACGTTTTAGTGGCCTGCTCATCCTGCTGGAGCTTGATGTCATTCAAGCTTTCAAAAAAATCATTTGCCCAGCGGGAAATCGTATAGCGCGAAATCCGCGACCGAATGAGACCGTTTCTGCGGCGCCGTTCTTCCTGCGGCATCTCCAGGGCCTGCTTGATCGCGTTGACAACCTGTTCCTTATGGTGCGGATTGACAATAATCGCCTCCGACAACTCCGATGCCGCCCCGGCCATTTCGCTCAGGATCAAAATGCCCTGCTGGTCATTATGATGCTGGGCCGCCACAAATTCCTTGGCGACCAGATTCATCCCGTCCCGCAACGGCGTAATCAGCGCTACATCCGCAACATGATACAACGCGGTCAGCTCTTCAAACGGTAATCCGCGATACAGATACGATACGGGGGTCCAGTCCAGGGTGCCGTAATTGCCGTTGATCCGGCTGACGAGCCGTTCGATTTCTTCCCGCAGCAGCTCATACTGTTCCACGGTGGTCCGCGACGGCACCGCAATCGTCACCAGCGACACCTTGCCCCGATATTCAGGATACCGGGTCAAAAACCAGTCGTATGCTTCAAGCCGCCTGAAAATCCCCTTGGTATAATCCAGCCGGTCAACAGAAATGATGATTTTGCAATCGTTGTTATTGAATAACTGGATTTTTTCCTTTACCTCAGGGGCTTTGGCACTGTCGGCATACCTGTCATAATCAATCCCCATCGGAAACGCATCGACACGAATCTTGCGGTTCTCCACGACAAACGTACTGAGGTTGTGTTCATACCCGCAGATGCGGCGCACGCTGCTCAAAAAGTGACGCACATAGTCATATTCATGAAACCCGATCAGGTCGGCCCCCAGCATTCCGGCCAGAATCTCCTCACGCCAGGGAAGATACCGAATCAACTCAAACGACGGAAACGGAATATGCAGAAAGAAACCAATCCTCGCATTCGGAATTTTTTCGCGAATCATCCGCGGCAGCAGCAGCAACTGGTAATCGTGTATCCAAAGTGTATCGCTTTCGTCGATGTGCTCAATCAGCTCGTCGCAAAACATCTGGTTGACTTTTTTATAAGCTTCCCAATAGTCCCGCTCAAAAACAGTATACTCGGTAAAATAATGAAACAGCGGCCAGATGGTATTATTCGAAAAACCCGTAATATTTTAGCCATTTGAAGCAGTGAATTCTTTTAATGCTGGCAGAGTACCGGTTTCGAGGTAGACTTTCAATGCCTGTTTGACCGTCTCCACGGGATTTAATCCGCGTTGTTT
>JAOUFG010000106.1 GCA_029858345.1 Phycisphaerae bacterium | reverse complement strand
TACCTGTCGTGGCGAAATCGCAAACGTAATATCAGTATCCAAGATTGGAAAACCTATCGTCGTCATAAGAAAGCAGCATAACCCTTATGAAAAATCACGAAACTCTATTACTGGAAACGGCATTAGCAAACCTATATTTACTGTTTTTTCAAATCATATGTAATGTTATAGACATCCCCGTCAAATTCGGTATTTACTTTGTACCCGGAATTATGGAAAACGGCCAGCATTGATTTGTTAGTTGGCAAAACTTTTGCATAGAACCTTTTTACGTTTCTTTGTTTGGCAATCTGCGTAAGATATTTGAGAAGAAACGAGCCCATACCTTTTTTTTGCCATTCATCTTGGACAAGAAACGCCACTTCAGCGGCTTGTGTTTTGGGATCAAAATAATACTGGGCAATAGCGACGATCTGTTCGGTTGAAATGCTGGGGACTGTGCCTACAATAGAAATATCCTGGGTATAATCGATATTTGTTAACTGCTGCACATCTCTGTGAGGAAATGTCGCTGTTTGGGCCATATACCTCATTCGAATAGACGAAGGACCTAATGAATACAACATTTCGGAGAGAGTAGCCTCATCGGTAGGTTTGACTGGCCTGAAGAATATTTCAGTGCCATCACGCAGAGTGTCATAGTGTTCCAGTTCTTCAGGATATCTTGTTTTTTCAGCATCGAGTTCTATCTGGTCAGCATAAATATAGTTTTGAGCTTTCGCAGCCTGGATTAATTGTGTTCTGAATTTAGGATGAGCGATGTTGATTAACGCCAATACTCGTTCTCTTATGCTTTTGCCATGTAAATATGCGATGCCATATTCGGTAACAACATAATGGACATCTCCACGAGTTGTAACGACTCCAGCGCCTTCAGTCAGATGAGGAACGATTCGGCTGATTTTATCGTTTTTTGCGGTTGAAGGTAACGCGATAATAGGCTTGCCGCCTCTGCTTCTGGCAGAACCGCGAATAAAATCGACCTGTCCACCAATACCGCTATAAAATTGATAGCCCAACGAATCAGCGCAGACTTGACCGGTCAGATCGACCTCTAAACCAACATTAATCGCAACCATTTTTTCGTGCTGGCTTATTACATTCGGATCGTTGACATATTCGGTGGGGTAAAACTCGAAAAACGGGTTATTGTCGATAAAATCATAAAGCCGTCTGGAACCCATGCAAAAACTGGCTACGATCTTACCGTGATTGAGTGTTTTCTTCGAACAGGTGATTGCACCACATTCGACCAGATCCATTATCCAGTCACCGAACATTTCCGTATGTATGCCAAGGTCTTTTTTGTCCTTTAGAAATTCTGCCAATGCCTGCGGGATACGCCCTATACCACATTCAATAGTACTACCGTCCTCGACCAGCCGGGCAATATTTTGTCCGATACGACGAAGTATCTCGTCAGGACGTGGAACAACAGATTCAATGATCTCTTCGTCATAAGGCACTAAGGCATCAATTTTATTGACATGAACGAAGCTGTTTCCAAATGTTTTTGGCATACGACTGTTAACCTGTGCTATGATGTATTTGGCGTTGGCGATAGCCGAACGGACAATGTCCACAGAAACGCCAAGACTACACAAACCGTTGGCATCAGGAGGTGAAACGCTGATAAGTGCAACATCAATCGGGATTCTGCCAATTTCAAACTCGTGTGGTATTTCAGACAAAAATATAGGTGTATAATCACCAAATCCTCTTCCAAGTGCGTCACGAACATTATCGGCGACGAAAAAACTGTTCGTCTTAAATTTGTCATGGAATTTTTCGTTAACATAAGGAGCGGTACCCATAGTTAAAAGATGAACAACATGTACGTCATATATGTTAGCTGAATGTTCGACTAAGGCGTTAACAAGATGTTGAGGCTGACCGCAGCCTGTGCCAATGAATATACTATTGCCTGATTGTATTAATCTCATGGCAATCGCTGCTTTTTTGATTTTCTCTTTGTATTTTGTCTTCCAGTTAAATTGCATTTTCATCTCTCTTGTTTAAACTTGTTCAACGCTTATTCTGGCATCTACTGCTATCGGTATTGTACCTTGGGAACCAACGACATAAGGATTGATGTCCAATTCCTGAATTTGCGGAAATTCTGTAACTAATTGCGAAAGTCTTTGCAAGCCTTCTGCTATTGCGTCGATATCAACACTTTTCTGGCCTCGTACCCCTTTTAGTATTTTATATGTTTTCGTGTTAACAAGCATTTGTTTGGCTTCTTCGGCTGTGAGCGGTGCCAGGTAAAATGATACGTCCTTTAGTACTTCTACCATTGTTCCGCCCATTCCAAACATCATTAAAGGCCCAAAACGCGGATCACGATTCATTCCAAGAATAACCTCTTTGCCGCCAGTACACATTTGCTGCACAAGTACTCCGACAATGTTGGCATCAGGTGCCTTTTTGGGTACTCTATACATCATCAAGTCAAAGGCATCCATAACCTCCTGAATATTTTTAAGACCGATTTTAACACCGCCAATGTCGGATTTGTGAATAATATCTGGCGACGCTATCTTCAGTACGACCGGATATCCAATTTGTTGAGCTATATTTGCCGCCTGCTCGGCAGTAGTTGCAATAGAGCCTTTTGGCGTTAGGAAGCCATAAGCCTCAAGTATTTCTTTCGATTCTACTTCGCCGATTTCACGAACTGCCTGTCTTAGATGCTTTTCGACGATTATCTCAACTTTTCTTCGGTTGACAGGAAAGAGTTTTACAACTCTTTTGGGCTTGGATCGCCAATTAACATAATGAACCATCATTTTAATTGCTAAAACTGCATTTTCCGGCGAATCGTATTGAGGAATTAATCCTTTTCTCAAGACCTCAATAGCCTTAGCTACTTTACTGGCTCCAAGAAAACAGGCCAGCATGGGTTTCTGAGGTTTTCTTTGAGAAATTTTCGTTATAACTTTGGCGGTGTCAGTTGCTTCGGTCATCGCCTGCGGGGTTAGTAACATCAAAACTGTATCAACGTTGGGATCATCGATAACAGTATCAATAGCAAACTCGTATCGGTCAGCCAGAGCATCTCCGAGAACGTCTATCGGATTATGCACATTGGCGGCAGCAGGTAACCCGGAAGCTAATTTTTGTACTGTACTATCAGTTAATGTTGCAAACTCCAGACCATGTCGTTCGACAGCATCGGCAGCCATGATACCAGGACCGCCTGCATTGGTGATGACAGCAACGCGATTTCCAGCAGGCAAAGATTGATTAGCAAAAGCTTGGGCAAAATCGAACTGAGCTTTAATCGAAAAACATCGAATGATTCCTGCTCTTTCAAACACGGCTTCGTATGCTGTTTCACTACCTGCAAGGCTGCCGGTATGGGATGATGCTGCCTTTGCACCAGCTCCGGTACCGCCTGATTTCATCAGCAATATTGGCTTGTCATGGGAAATTTTTTCAGCTTCATTTACAAACGCATCACCGTCGGTAATATTTTCCAGATAACCGGCAATAACTTTAGTGTCAGGATCGGAGTCTAATGCTTTTATGATATCTAATTCATTTATATCTGCCTTATTACCTATGCTAACGAGCTTACTAAAACCAATTCCGTGTGCATTGGCCGTGTCAAGGATTGCTGCCAGTAATGCACCGGATTGCGAAAGATAACCTATCGCACCTTGATTTGGCAAATCTCCGCCAAAACTGGCGTTGAGATTGTTCACAGGAACTATTACCCCCAGGCAATTTGGCCCGATGATCCTGATGCCCGCTGGCTTGGCGATCTGAACGATCTGCTGTTCAAGTCTTAATCCTTCTTCGCCGACTTCTTTGAACCCAGCAGTAATAATAACAACAGATTTGACGCCAATTTTTACACATTGCTGCATAATTGATGGGACAATCGTTGCAGGAATAACGATAATTACAAGATCCGGTGTTTGTCCGATGGATTCGAGGTCTGGATAACACTTTAATCCTTTTATCGCACTAGCCTTGTTGTTGACTGGAAATATTTTACCGCTGTATTCTGCATCGATAAGATTGGTCAGGATCTCATAGCCGACCTTGCCCTCTTTTCCAGACGCCCCTACGATAGCAATAGACTCAGGGTTAAAAAACTTCTCAAGACTCATATCAACCGATATCCTTTCTAACCTAAGATTTGTACTAAAAACTGTCTCTTCAAGACAGCTTTACTCTACTGTTAACAATCTGGTACAGGCTTCAATCCTATATTCTCAGCAGGACCTTTAATTATATCTATCGCCTTTTTATAGTCCTTACAACAAACTTTTCATAACTATTCCTGAAAAGCGGTGACCTTTGTGTAACCGCAGTTGATACACCATTCTGTACTAGTAAAGAACAGAACGTTTTACGAAGGTCATGGAATTTCAAGTCTGCCAATTCGGCACATAAAAAAGGCCCTTCACGGGTTTGTGAAGGGCTTTGAGCTCCCCGAGTAGGGCTCGAACCTACGACCTAGCGGTTAACAGCCGCTCGCTCTACCAATTGAGCTATCGGGGAATTATCCCGTAACCGAATAAATAACAGAAAAGGGCATTTTGCAAAAATTTGGCATTTTGTCAAGACCTATGCCGAAAAATTCTGAATATACAGAAAAAAAGCTTATTCTGGACAAATAGCTGGCTTGCCGATACAATCTGTTTTCCGCGGGGATATCGGGCGAAATGAATGTGTTCTCTATGTGTCTGTAAAGGGCTATTTGTAACAATAATACAGGTAATTATGGAAAGAAATACAATTGATTTGGATGGGTATACGATTATTCGCCGTTTAGGGACCGGCGCTCGGTCGGTTATATACCTGGCTGTGGAAGAAACAACGAAAAATCGTGTCGCCGTCAAGCGGGCTTTTTATGAAAACCCGGAAGATACGCGAATTTTTGAGCAGATTGAGACTGAGTACAAGGTTTCAAAGCAACTCGACCATCCCTATATTCGTAAATGCCACGAGCTGATCCGCTTTCGAAAACTTCTGAAAACGCAGGAAATGCTGATGATTATGGAGTTTTTCGATGGAAAAAGTCTCGAGGATCAGCAGCGACTGAGCATGATTGATGTGCTGCTTGTATTCCGGATGGTAGCAATCGCCCTAAACGCAATGCACGAAAAAGGATATGTGCATTGTGATATAAAGCCCAATAATATCCTGTTTAACAGCAAGGGGGGCATTAAGATCATCGATTTGGGACAAAGCTGCCGTTTGGGCCATATTAAAAAACGCATCCAAGGGACGCCGGATTATATCGCTCCGGAGCAGGTCCGGCGGGAACATCTGAGCCATCGGACGGATATTTTCAATCTTGGAGCGACAATGTATTGGGCTCTGACAGGAAAAAATGTGCCAACGCTAATTCCGAAAAAAAATGAGTTCGGCATCAGCATCGAGGGGATCTCGTCCTTTAAGTCGCCGCACGAATTACATCCTAGAATTCCGAAGGTTCTGTCGGATGTGGTCATGCAATGTGTAAAAGAAAAACCAGCGGACCGGCCCTCTAATATGCTGGAAGTGACCGGTCTATTGGATGAATTGATTCGTGAAATATTTGGCTCCAAGATAACTGGCAATGCCGCAGCAAAACATACAACTCTGTAAAGAAGGGGCTGACCTGAATCGGTCCTGTCGCTTTCGAAAAGGCAACATCGTCGCCCTGCCGGAGATGGGCAAGGTCATCGTTGCCGGCGACCTGCATGGCCATCGGCGCAATTTCGAGCGTATTCAAAGGCGGGCCGATCTCGCAAACAACCCCTGGACCCATGTGGTATTGCAGGAAATTATTCACGGCGGCCCTGAAGATGATTATGGCGGGTGCCTGTCATGGCGTCTTTTATTTGACGTGATTCACTATAAAATCGAGTTTCCGGACCAGGTCCACATTCTTCTGGGGAACCACGATACCGCTGCCATCACGAATAGTTCGGTTCTTAAATCCGGCAAGGAAATGAATCGCGCCATGCAGGCCGCGATGCGACGGCAGTTCGAAAGTCATTATGATGAAGTGTACGCCGCGATGACCGAATATCTGCTTTCTCAGCCGCTGGCAGTTCGGTGTGTCAATCGAATCTGGTTGTCACATTCGTTACCGGCCGATCAGGATATCGATCAATTCGATCTGTCCATTTTCAACCGCCCCTTCACACTGGATGACATCGAAAGGCCGAATTCCGTCTATCAACTGACGTGGGGCCGCCGTCAGTCCGCGGAGGGCCTGAAACGGCTTGCGGACATGCTTGATGTCGATGTATTTATTCTCGGGCATCAACCGCAGGAGACGGGATGGACATTGGCCGCCCCCAACACGCTGATTATTGCCTCTGAGCATAGCTTCGGCTGCCTGCTGGAGTTCAATCTGGATAAACAGTACACAGCCCGTGAGCTGACAGACAACTTAATCCCCATCAATACGATCGAATAGAAGCGGTTCAGATTGCGACTTCTATCTTCTCAGCATCTTGTTCGGACTTGCCCCGTTGCTTGATGGTGCGGGTCGGGATGGGCAGTTTTTCCGCGGGCGCCTGTGCGACCATGACCGCTTCTGCGGCTGTTTCGGCGTATAAATCGGCTCCGATTTCCTCCCAAAGCCCTTCAGCCCTGGAAAATACGCCGCCGGAGAGCATGATACGCATTTCAGGGAATGCGTTCACATTTCGGATGGTATCAATCAAGGCACGAACATTGGGTGCGTCGCTGCCGTTGAAGCCGTATAAGATCAGAACATCCGGCGAGTACCCGTGAATGAAGCTCAGAACGTCGTCGTTGCTAACGGTGCCCCCCAGAAAACGGGTTTCCCACCCGTCGCTTTCAAAAAGATCGTTTACCATCTGGCCGCCCAATTCCGCCTTATCTGAGTGTGCGGTTGCAATGACCACTTTCTTATCCTTACTGGGGCGACGGGGAAGCTTGTTTTGGAGCTGGTTGACAATCGAACGGTTAATCCGAGACGCTAGGGCTTCCTGGGCGGAGTCGATTCGGTCTTCACGATATAATTTATCTATTTCTGTCATAATCGGCCAAATGATGTCCATATAGACTTGATGGGCCGGGATTCCGGACTGAAGTGATTCCTCAATAACAGTTCTGCATTGGTTGCGATCGCCTGTGAGCAATGAATTGAGATACCGTTCCAAAACTTTTTCCTTGGCCATTTCGACCTCTCTTTTTTATCTTCACATTATGTTATTAAATTTTCGTCGAATTGTTAAAATGGGTAACTCTGACACTGGTGGTATCGGGGGAGTGGAATCAAAATCTTTAGTTAAAATAGAGAATATAGCAGAAATAGGAAGTCGCATTGGTTTTTTTATAAGTCGTTTTGACATAATAGATTAATGTTGGAATACAAGAAAAAAGGCCGATAATGTTATGGCGTGTTTCTTTGTAATGCGGAAAAAAATATTCTAAATTTCCTATTTTAACATGTTTTGACGGTAGATAGAGTCGCAGCATACGCGGAGAATAGTTAAGGGCAGGGCCGAAATCCGGATTCTAAGATGCGTAATTGTTGATTGATTAATGATTATTGTATAATGAATAATCGGTGTACTCCGTGTCCTCGGTGGTTAATTTATATCCTGTAAATCCCGTTAATCCCGTCTAAAAAATGAATTCGCGTAAATTCGCGTTTATTCGCGGTTCAGCTTTTTTATGCGGGCGGGGATAGAGACTACTTTCCCCGCTGGGAGCCCCAGAGCATGATGTGCAGGCGGGGGGAGAATGAAAAGCCGGCTTGTTTGCAGTATTCGACCAGCCAGCGTGATTTTGTCAGATATTCTTCCGGCTGCGTGGCCTGCGGCATCAAATACACCCTATACGGGTCAACCTCGCCCAGTTTGTCCAGAACATCCGCGATTTCATCCAAGTCCCCGGGTGAATCGGCAACAAATTTCAACTGGTAATCAAATTCAGCCGTCAATTTTCGGAGCGTGTCTACGTTAAGCCGCTCGACTTGGTGTTTTTCAGCGTTTTTTTGGGGGTCCGAATTGGACAATTTCGGACTGATGCTCATCAGGTCCGCTTGCAGGCCCTCGATGCAATAAATGCCCGCCGTTTCAATGGTTAAATGATACCCCGCCGAACGGATGGCCGCGGCCAGTTCCGAAACGCCCTCATGGGCCAGCGGTTCGCCGCCGGTCAGGACCGCATAGCGTGTGGGGTAGTTGCCGATGGCGTCGAGAATCTGCTTGCAGGACATCTCCCGTCCCGCCGCCGGGTCCCATGCGTATGCGGTATCGCACCAGCAGCATCGCAGCGGGCACCCCGCCAATCGCACAAAAACGCTCGGCACACCCGCCAAACGCCCCTCGCCCTGTAATGAATAGAATAATTCGTTAATGATCATAAGAGAATATCGCAGTATTGAAATTTGAAGCCATCGAAGCTGTTCTAACCGTAGATCAGCAACGGTGACATGCATACCCAGCGACCAACGGGAGCGGACAGGACAGGCAAACGCGTCACGAAACTTACCTGCCTGAAAGCAACCGGGGCGACGGTCCTTCGTTTAAACCGTTACTCGACGCTTTTCTACAATCTGGATTAAACAATAGCACAGAATCTCAGTCATGACAAGAACTTATGAACTCAAACTGACCGTTCGTCCGTTTGAGAGTTAATAGTTCTTAGTTTTTAGTTCGTAGTTCCTGCCGCGACGGGCGCGTGCACGGCGGGAAGGATTCGCCCATTCGGGCGAGGTTTTTCAAGGTTTTTCCCGAAAAGACGTAACCTCTTTTGAGGTATACGCTTACACGGAAAACAGGGGGTGTTCGCTTAAGATAGTGTGCATCCGTGCCTCATCACATAACTCCAGAACTGTTGCCAGCGGCCCGTTGTTAACTTTAATGTTCGCAATGCAAGAACACAACTGGCGCCATCCTCTTTCC
>JAOUFG010000001.1 GCA_029858345.1 Phycisphaerae bacterium | reverse complement strand
TTTATTGTCCACTGCATCAAGCACACGTTGGCGTAATTCAATTGGATAAGGATTCATATAACATCTATCGGCTGACGATATACGAAAACTTCAATTGCTATAGTTGCAGGGTCTATCCGCGTTCCACGGCCAACCATCTGATAGAAACTAATTGGCGACTTGAGATATTTGATCGGCAACTCTATGCGGGCTGAAGATTTTTTTGGGTTGTTTTTTCTGCTTTCCGGATGTTGTATTGTTTGACCTTGGCGTAGAGAGTTGTTCGAGTGATACCGAGCAGGGCAGCGGCCTGTGTCTTTTGCCAGCCGGATTCATCGAGTGCCTTGGCAATCAGCTCTTTTTCGGCTCGTTCCAGCGAAAAATCTCTTTCCGCCACAGGAGCGAAACTGCACGAGGCGTCATCCAGATCGAAGCAATCATTATGAAGTATGATATTAGTCGTGCCGATACGATCACTTTGTTCGAGTAAAATCGCTCGATCAATGACATTTCGCAACTCTCGAACATTTCCTGGCCAGTGATGGCGGATCAATTTTTCAGCGGCGAGCTTTGTCAGCCCTTTGATTTGGCCCTTCTTTTCAGGGCAGATACCCGAATTTTGCAGGAAGTACTTTGCAAGCAATAAGATGTCGTCGCGGCGCTTGCTGTGGTTTAGTGGGCAAATCTGGATAGGGAAAACGCACAATCGATAGTATAGATCCTGGCGAAAACGCCCCTTTTGAGCTTCTTCAAACAGGTTCCGGTTACTTGAGGCGATGATCGTGGCGTTGCATGTAATCTCCTCTGTACCGCCGACCTTTCGAAAGGTTTTTTCCTGCAGAACACGCAGCAGCTTTGCCTGTAGATCCATCGGCATCTCGCTGATTTCGTCCAGGAAAACGGTTCCGTCCTGAGCGAGTTCGAGTAGCCCTGTTTTTTCACGGTCGGCACTGGTGAAGGAGCCCTTAACATGGCCGAAGAGTTCGCTTTCGAGCAGGTTGGCGGTGAGTGCGGCACAGTTAATAGCGACGAATTTTTGATCAGATCCATGTCGAAGGTCATGCACAGCTTGTGCAGCCATTTCTTTCCCCGTTCCGGTCTGGCCTATGATGAGCACCGGATTACAAGAACTTGAGGCCACCATGTGAATCATACGGAGTGTCTTCTGCATGGCCGGGCTTTTTCCAACAATGGGAACCGAGGAGGGACAGTCTTCCAGAAAAAACTCAGACTCGGTTGCGATTTTAGAGTTTTTCAATTTGTCAATGACCTGTCCCATACGGCTGATATCTTTGTAATCATGGAGAACATCAAACACGCCCATGTCAAGAAGCTTATTCATACGATCAGAGTGTTTTTCGGGACAGATGACAACGACGGGGATATTAATTTTTCTCTTTCGAAATATATCCAACGACAGATGGATCGCATCGTGAGGGATTCCGTCATCGAAAAAAACCAGATCAGGTTCGGTGCTTTCAATTGACGCCCAAATATCGCAGGCGTCATCTGCGGCGTATAACCTTTGTGTGAACTTTCTTGCTAATTGCTGTGCTTGGGATTGTTTGCCAACGACCAAAATCTTTTCAAGCATAAGCTGTGGCTCTCGAGTATCAAGTTATTTCTTTTGTTTTACATTCGGATAAGATTACATTACAAATCGACAACAACTCATTAAAACTTTAGTGAATTATTGGACGGTTCGATAAAATCGATGAATTAATAATCTGCAGGGTTGCTCTTATCGGAAACAGGGAATTATCGGACTTTTTCGCGAAGTTTTTTTGGGGCGAGGAAAAATTATCGGACTTGCTTTTGGGCCTGTGTTTGTGGGCTTCGGATATTGATCTTACGCCGGAAAAAATTTCTGTCCGGAAGGGAATAATCATACACCTGTTCGTTTTTTGAATAGATTGCACTCCACCTTTATTCTATTCGAATTTAACTTAACTCTTTTATAAGAAACGGGTTACACGTCAATTGCCGGGTTTTTGGGTTGCGATGGCATAAAAATTGCTCATTAAAATCCTTGGAGTAGTCCCATTAGGGACGGGATGAATTGAAAGGAAAGTGGAAACGAACGTATTGGCAAGTACAAATTAAGGGTTTTCAAAAATGTCAACGATGACAAGTGCTGTGGATCAAAAGCTGGACTATCTGAAACTGCTGGTAACAGAGCTTCAAAATCAGAATCCGCTGGAGCCGATGGAGCAAAAAGATATGGCCGCCCAGCTTGCCCAGTTTTCACAACTGGAACTGACTGAGGAGATGAACGGCAATATCAGTACCATGAATGAGACGATGGAATCGATGAACACCAGTTTCGCCGGCGCCATGGTGATGGCCAAGTGGGATTATGCCAGGTCGATGCTGGGCAAAGATATTCAGTTTTATGATGAACAGTCCGGGGGCAATCTTGTCGGGCATGTTCAAAGGGTTTCTTTTTCAGATGGCCAGTTGGTTCTGGATACCGTTGTCAGTGCCGATGGAGTCAACCAGACGATGTTTAATGTGAAACTGGATCAGGTCAAAGGGGTCCAGCTTTAAGTTCTGTTTTTTATGTGATCATAAAACAGTAAAGACGGTTTTTAAGATTTTAAGGAGTCGATTATGGGTTCTGCTTTATCAGCGGGAGTTTCGGGTTTGAAGGCACATCAGTCGATGCTGGATGTGGCGGGTAGTAATCTGGCCAATGTGAATACCACAGGATTCAAAAGCAGTTCAGTTACTTTTTCAGAACTGTTGAGCCAGACCCTTAAAGGCGCCAGTGGTTCTTCAGAAAACCTCGGCGGTACCAATCCTCAGCAGGTCGGCAGCGGTGTTGAGGTTTCCGGCGTGCGGAAGAACATGACTCAGGGCAATATTGTTTCGACCGGCCAGGATTTGGATGTGGCGATTGATGGAAACGGTTATTTTGTGCTGAGCAATGGAAAACAGGATATTTACACGCGGGTCGGATCCTTTGGCATTGATGAAAACAACACCTTGGTAGACCCGAATAGCGGTTTTAAGGTCCAGCGTATTGGGAGTTTTGGAGAGACGGAAGGATTTCAGACATTGGGGGACGGGAGCATCCATATTCCATGGGATGCGTCGATGCCTGCCAATTCAACAGGCCTGTTGGTGATGAACGGCAATCTGCGTTCTTCGGCAGAAGCCGATGATGCCGAAACACACACATTGATATCGAATCTTTCCTTTACGAGTAATAGCGGCGATAATCCGGCGACGTCTGCTACCTATCTTTCTGATCTGGACCAGTGGACAGTGCCGCTGGGCATTGGCAGTACAGGAACCATTTTGTTTTCGGGGATCAAAGAGGATGGCACGGTCTTTACCGATCAGCCGATAACCTGGACGGGTGCGGCGGCCGGGACAGGCGAAACGATGCAGGATATCCTGGATCAGATAACGGCACTCTACGATGACAGCACTGCCATCCTGAATACCGACGGCAAGATCGTTTTAACAGCCAATACGGCCGGCTACAACCATGCTCAGGTGACGGGGATGTCGTATGTTCCCGCGGCAGGGGATTCGCTGACGATACCGACGTATTTTAATTACATAAAAATCGGGAGCAATGACGAGAAGACCTTTAAAATTACCATTTTTGATAATATGGGCGAACAGCATATATTGAGCGGAACCTTTGTCAAGACCGATACAACCAACACATGGGACCTGGTGATTGATTCGATTACCGGTGAACGGGCCGGTGAATGGGGTGTCTATGACATCCACAATTCCAGCAGTCTGAATCGGCGTATCAGCGGCATTGAGTTCAATACGGACGGTTCCTTCAAAGGACTGAATTCGTTGACGGAACGGGCTGAATTTTCTGTTCAATTTGAGAACAACCCTTCCGTGATACAGACCGTCACCCTTGATCTCGGGACGCCGGGAGAATTTACGGGGCTGACGCAATTTTCCAGTCAGCAGTCTTCCGCCGCGGCCCTGACACAGGACGGCTATGAGGCCGGGTCCCTGACCGGCATCAGCATTGAGAATACGGGAATGGTTGTCGGTACCTTTTCGAATGGCATTAAAGTCGATGTTGCGGCGTTGCAAATCGGCCTGTTCCAGAATCCGGAAGGGTTGGAATCTGCCGGAGGCGGAGCGTTTGTGCCAACCGCCAACTCCGGTGAGCCGATCGCTTCGATGGCAACGACCGGCGGCGCCGGGGCGATTCGAGGCCAGAGTCTTGAAAAGTCTAATGTGGACATTGCCACGGAGTTTGTCAATTTGATGATGGCTCAAAACGGCTATCAGGCCAATGCGAGAACGATTACCGTGGCCAATGACATTTTGCGTGAACTGACAAATTTAATTCGATAGTGAGTTTGGTTTATACAGGCATGTTTTTGAGTTTGAATAATCTGTTTTTAATGCTCAGCACGGCGATGACGCCCCATGAACGCTTTCGCGCCATGCAGCGGATTGATGCCAATGGATTAGGTCTCGGTTTTCTGACTGGCAGATGGCTCGAACTGGCCGGATGGCTGATAATTGCATTGTTAATCGTTGTACTGATAATTCGTTACAAAAGGCGGACGAGAGACAGCAGACTCAGGTCGGACAGCAGCTTTTATAAAAGCGCCAATCGTCTGCAGCTCAGTCGTGAGGAGCAGGACATTGTAGCTGCGATTGCCACCCTTTCCGGGATCAAGCAGAGGGAATCGATTTTTACGCTTCGCCCCGCATTTGACGTGGGGCTTCGCCGGTTAATGCGCGATGTTTTTGCGGCGGGTCAGGATTCGGCCGACCGTAAAAAATTCCACGAGGCTGTTTTGTCAATTAAGACCAAGCTGGGATTTGTCAGCAGTCAATTACAAAATCGGTTTACCATCCGTGGCGGAAAGGAACGAACCACTCGGCAAATCTCAGTGGGAACAGAAGTCTGGCTTTCGCCATCGGATAATGATGCAGGCGAGAGGTTCATCGCCGAGGTAATCCGAAATGACGACCTTGAGTTTTCTCTGCGTCCGGAAGTGCCGATTACCTGTCAACTTGGGGATGTCTGGACAGTTCGGTACAATAATGGTGCGATGATATGGGAATTTGAGGCCATTACAACGGCTTGCTCTCAGGACGATTTTTCGCTCAGCCATTCGGAGCGTATCTGGTACGTCAACCGCCGCAGGTTTACGCGTGTACCAACGGAAAAGCCGGCAAAGATCGCATTATTTCCCGTTTTCAGTCATATGAGTGAGTCAAAAGAGATGGAGTTGTCCTTTGTGCCTGCTGTGATTACCGAGATTGCAGGTCCCTGTCTCCGGGTCAGGACAGGTCTGCCAGTTCAAATTCACCAGCGTGTCCTCCTTGTTTTTGACTTAGAAAAAGGCCGCCTCTTACAGGATGTGGGCGAAGTGCGTGATATTCGTAAAGGTGATACAGAAGAAGTGATTATTATAGAATTAATCGGACTCCACGCAAAGGCCATTGGGGAACTGGTTCGCGTGGCGAACCAAATTGCCCATAATGAGGCCGGTGAGGTGGCGGAGTCGACGCCGCAGGAAAAGATGGAGGTGGCTACCTGATGTCTGATGTGATCAATGGAATTGCTTCGAATCTGAATGCATTGATGAATGAGTATGATGCTGTTTCGCATAATATCGCCAACAGCAACACTCCCGGATTTAAAAAACAGCTCAGTTCATTCAGCATCGAGTCGCAGAATGTCACGGATGAAAATTTTAATCCTCTAGCCTGTTCGATTGATTGGGAAACGAAGATCGATTTTTCACAAGGCCCCCTAAAAAGAACGGATCGTCCGCTGGATGTGGCGATGGAGGGCAAAGGCTTTTTGATGCTGGAAAGCCCCGAGGGTCGACTGTACACGCGGGACGGTTCACTTCAGATTAACATCCTGGGGCAGCTTACCGATTTGAACGGATATTTGGTTTCCGGCAAAAACGGTCCCATTACAATTCCCCGTTCCATCAGCGACAGTGATATTCAAATTGACGGATCCGGGATTATTCGTGCCGGTCAGACCGAATTAGGACAGCTTCAAATTGTGGAGTTCGAAAACATCGACCAACTGGAAGCGGCCGGCAATAATTGCTTTCGCGGACCGGAGGATATTGTTTTTAAGCCCGCAGAAAACACCCATGCTCGCCAGGGGTATTGCGAGAATTCAAATGTGCAGGCGGTTGGAGAACTGACACGTCTGTTGACGATTTCTCGCCTCTTCGAAGCCAACTCAAATTTTTTGAAAAAGCAGAGTGAAAACAGCAACACAATCCTCGGTGTAGCAAATGGTTGATTTGAAAGAAGCGATGAACCCAATAATGGATTTTAATACAGGAGTTCGGAAATGCTAAGAGCTTTTTCCACGGCTGCGACAGGGATGGACGCGCAGCAAATGATGGTCGATACGATTGCGAATAATCTTGCAAATGTCAATACCAATGGCTACAAACGTACGCAGGTGAACTTTCAGGATCTTTTGTATATCAAGCTTCAGGAGGCCGGTCGTGAGATTTCCTCCGGGGTTACGGCGCCGAGCGGGTTGGAAATTGGCAGCGGCGTCAAGACGGCCTCGACAACCCGGGTGTTTACGCAAGGAGAGTTTCAGGGGACCGGCAACCAGTTGGACTGCGCTATTCAGGGAGATGGCTTTTTTCAGGTGACGCTTCCGAATGGAGAATATCGTTACACACGGGACGGGGCTTTCCAAAAAGATTCCGAGGGGCGTATTGTCACCGGCAGTGGGTATGAGCTTAGCCCGGGGTTCTCGATCCCTGATGAGGCGATGTCAATCGATATATCGCTGGACGGGACCGTTACGATTGATACGCCGTCAGGTGTCCAATCACTGGGTCAGATTCAGTTGTACCGGTTTTCAAATAACGGGGGCCTGAGTTCGGAGGGTGGGAATTTATACAAGGAAACGGAAGCCAGCGGCACAGCGACTGCCGGCAATGCGGGTGAAAATGGATACGGGACGATTTTGGCCCAATATCTTGAAAAGGGAAATGTGCAGATGGTCAACGAATTGGTGAATCTGATTACGGCTCAACGAGCGTATGAAATTAACTCTCGCAGTATTAAAGTGGGAGATGAGATGCTGCGAGAACTGAATCAACTTGTCCGTTAATACAGGTGGATAGAATGATGAACCATAAAAGATGTTTCATTTTTGCTTGGGTTATCGGAATCTGTGCTGTTGCCTGTGGCACTGAGACAGGAGATCCCAATAAAATCCGTATCTATTTGCCGAAAGACAAAATCCTGGCTTCTGAAGTAATCGAACTGAGACAGATCGCCGTTGTTTTGGGCGACAAGGCGCTTGTGCCGCTTGTCAATGGGGTGCGGTTGGGACAGTTTTCAGTGCATGGGCAGGAGATCATGATTGATCGCAAGACGATTCTCAGTCGCCTGGCCAGTTCCGGGATAAAGTCATCCTCTGTTGCCTTTTATGGCGCTGAAATAATCAGCGTTCGACGTAATGAAGATATTGTTGCGGCGGACCGTTTTGTGAATACGGCCCGTGATTACTTACGACGGGAGCTTTCAGGCGAGCAGATTGAAACCCTGAAACTGATTCGCCCTGTCAAAGACTATCCTCTTGACGGCGCGAACGAATCGGTCACATTGACCCCCCTGATGTCAGACCGCCGGAGCGACCGCACTCGGGCTGTGATGGTGCGGGTTATGCGCGAGGGTGTTGAATTGGGCCGGCGGGAGGTTGTTTTTTCAGTGCAATATCCTTGCCATCGACTGGTTGCAACGCAGGTTTTACCGGCTGGGACACTGATTACTCCGGAGAATGCGGTGGTTGAAAAATACATGTCCAATACGCCGTCCCCAGCGTCCGACTCATTGGTTTATGGAATGATAGCCAAACGCGATATTCCTTGCGGAGCAACGATAACGGAGACAATGGCAGAATATAAGAAATCTCCTGTTCTGATCAAAAAGCATCAGAAAGTTATCCTGAAGTTGGACACAGGAGGGCTTCTTGTGTCTGCGCCCGGAGAGGCGACTCAAGATGGGCGGTTGGGAGATATCATCTCGGTTCAGCGCGGCTCGCGCCAAACGAGGGATCTGAAAATAGTTTTAGGTGAAGTGATGCCGGATGGAACGGTTAAACCGGTTCTTTGAAAGGAAGCAGGATGAAGCATCGCAAAAAGATTAACTATGGGTTCATTATTGTTGTGATTTTTCTGGTGGGATATGGCTCCGGAGCCAAAGCGGGATCTGTCTGGAGTAAGCGCGGACCGGATGCCAGGGATCAGTATGCCGACGACAAGGCCAACCAGATTGGTGATGTGCTGACCATCGTTATTTCTGAAGCACATAAGACCGATACCAAGACCAAACGCACACTGGAGCGGGACAGCGAACGGTCGCTATCGTTCGATAGCGAAGATATTTCGATCGGCAGCATTCATCCGATTCCTGATGTAGCCGTCGGGACCGGTTCCAATAAAAAACTCGACGGCAAAAGTGACTACAAAGATGAGCGTACAATTGAAGACCGGATTTCCGTGATTGTGCAGGATATTCACCCCAATGGCAATCTTGTTGTCATTGGAAGCCGGACACGGGATGTCAACGGCGATAAACAAGTGATTCAGGTCAGCGGGATTGTTCGACCCAGTGACATTTCGTATGAAAACAGCATTCGCAGTGAACAGGTTGCGAATTTTCAACTTGCATCGATTAGCGAAGGCGTGAGTGAAAGCTATAATAATCCGGGATGGTTGGGTAAAATTTTAGACTTTATCTGGCCTTTCTAAATAACAGAAAACGACTGATACAACAGTGTGGGCAAAATCGATGAAAAAACTATATTTCTTGTTATGGATAATCCTGATGTTCCAGACAAATGGCTCTGCGGCGAAAATCGGAGACATTAGTGATGTTCAGGGAATTCGTAGCAATCCTCTGATGGGAACCGGGTTGGTCGTTGGTTTAAACGGCACCGGCGACAATTCCTTGCCGAGTGCACAGATGCTAACCAGTCTGTTGAGACGTGAGGCAGACATAACGTTTCTGGCGCCGATGCTGCAGTCGGCGAACATTGCCGTTGTGATGGTGACAACGGAATTGGGCCCCTGGGATCGCGAGGGATCGTTGATTGATGTCAATATTTCTACACTTCAGGATGCGGCGAGTTTACAGGGTGGGATGCTTCTGGCGACGGAGCTGAAAGGGCTTGATGGGGTGGTGTATGCTGTAGCGCGTGTCGCGGCGATTTCGACGACTTCCTGGACCGTTGAAGGAAATACCGGTTCGAAAGTAGCCAAGAATCATCCTACTGTTGCGCGGGTTCCCGACGGGGCTCATGTGGAACGATCAGAATTATCCCAATTCTTTGATGTGATCGGCCAACACCGCTATTTAACGCTGACCCTCCGCAACGGTGATTTTACGACGGCCGAGCGAATCCGGCAGGCCATTGATACAAAATATCCTAACGCAAGTTATGCCCAGGATCCGGGATCTGTTCAGGTACAGATTCCGGAACAAGTTTCTGCGGGGAACGTGCTGGGGTTTGTTGATTCGATTATGCAGCTTGAGGTGGAACCGCATATACCGGCAGTTGTTGTGATCAATGAGCGGACAGGGACAATTGTGGTCGGCGGCAATGTGACCATCACAGAGACCGCGGTGGCTCAGGGTTCGCTGGTGGTGAAGATCAAAGAGGAGCAGTTGGTATCTCAGCCGATCGCACCCTTTACCCGGAGCGCGACAACGGCCGTGGTGCCGGATTCGACCGTTGCGGTCACAGAAGGTCAGGGCCACCTGATTACGGTTCCGACAACGGTAACGGTAGAGCAATTAGCCAACGCATTGAACGCAATCGGCGCTTCGCCGCGAGACCTGATCGCGATTTTTGATGCCTTAAGCAAGGCCGGTGCGTTGCAGGCCAAACTGGAGATGATGTAGCCAATGGAAAGGATCAAACCGGTGGTAAATTTTATGTGGCACGGCCATCCTGGCCGTGTTCTTACAGACTGCCGGACCCGTGCTGCCATTGGGCTGAAATGTTGCGTTTTTTGAATAATTGAATCGTATGATAAAAATAGATCCTTTACGAACCGGTTTCACCTTAATGAACGATCTCGATCCGATAGACGGCTTGCAATCTGCGGCAAAAGGTAATGGTGCCGCCGCAGGAGCCGAGCAGCTCAAGACAGTTGCGAAAGGGTTTGAGTCTATCTTTATCAATCAGATTCTTAAGCAGATGCAGGAAACAATCAAAAATGCGTCGTTTGACCCCGACGACAGTTCGAATGAGCAGGTTCATGATCTGTATTGTACATTTTTGGCCGACTCGGTATCTCAAAACGGCGGGTTTGGATTGTGGGGAAAAATCTATGAGCAAATGGCTGATGCGGCAGGATTGGATTCCGGCTCGCAGATGGCGATAAGCCAGTTGGACCGGAAAGCATAGTCGTTTATCGGGAAATGATTAAAGGAATGGAATGGTTGCCTCACAGACACAGATACCGGACGGATTGATCGATTATCTGGACAACCAGATCGTGGATATAAAGCAAACGCTGCATAGACTGGACCGGCTTCGCGCCGCCGTGGTTCGGCGGGACGAAGGGTCGCTGGAACAATTGATGGAAGAAGTTCGGCATGAGACCCGGCAAAAAAAACAGATGGACTTGGAGATGCAGCGATGGCAGATGAAACTGGCTTCGGTTTTGGGATGTCCTCCGCGTCAAGTCAATATGACGCGACTGTGTGAGCAGCTGACCGGTCAGGAACGCCGGATCATTCAGGAAAAACAGGCAACCTTGCAGCAATTGACCCGTGAATTGGCGAATGAACGTCAGGGGACAGAATTACTGCTTCGAGAGTGTGCCAGATTTACACGGCTGCTGTTGAGCAGTATGGTTGGCGCTGGGAATCAGACACGGACCTATACCGCTCGGGGCCGGGAGCAATGGAATGTTCATTGCGGCCAAATGAATATCAAAATGTAAAATCAGGAGAGGTCATTCATGGCCGGATACGAAATTGGAATCAGTGGGTTGCAGGCGGCACAGAAAGCCCTCGATATAATTGGTAATAATATCGCCAATTCCGCGACAGAGGGCTATCACCGCCAGGAGATCGAGCTTCGTCCGGCGGATGAAGTTTATACCAACGGACAGATGGTGGGGCAGGGCGTTGAATACGCCGGTGTTCGGCGGTTGGTCAACCAGATTCTTGAAAGTGAATTGCTTCGGCAGCGGTCCACTCTGGCGGATATTGAAAAACGTCTGGATACGCTCCAAACGATTGAAAATGCCTTTGGCGAGTTGTCAAGCGAAGGGCTGAGCGTTGCCCTTGATAATTTCTTTGCGGCCTTCAATGATTTGTCAGTACAGCCCAATGACGTCAACCTGCAAAGTGCGGTCCTTTCCTCAGCCGAAACAGTTGCCAATCATTTTCGCAATTTAGGAACCGTCATTGAAAACATCGAAGATATGCTGTACAACGAGGCCGGTTCGACGGTGGAGCGGATCAATCTTCTTACTGAACAGATCTCCAAAATGAACACCGAAGTATACGCTCAGCAAACGCTCAGCGACGATGCCAATAACACGATGGATCAGCGGGACATGCTGATTGCCGAACTCAGCGAATTGATTGGCATTCGTACCGTCGTCCGAGATACGGGCATGGTCGATATCATCGCTTCGGATGTTTCGCTGGTGGTCGGTTCGACCGCGACGAAACTGGAGACCGGGCTTATTTTGAATGGGCAGCAGTATCAACTGGGTCTGCGGCCCAAGGAAACTCAGGAATATGATACGAATGTTTCCGGGGGTGTTCTGGGCGGACTGTTGAAGCTGAGAAACGACTTGATTGACGGCGTAAAAACACAATTGAATGTTTTGGCGCAAACCCTGATCTCTCAAACCAATCAATTACATGTCCAAGGCGTTGGAACCGACGGCGCTTTCACGATGCTGTCGGGCTGGGCCATGATCGAAACAGAGGTTGCGAAAATGCAGCCGCCGGTAACCGACGGTCAAATCTATATTCGAGTGACGGATCCAACCGGTCAGGTGGTTCGGTATAAGATTGATGTAACCGCATCCAGTACGCTGTCGTCGATTACGGCCGATATCGCGGCAATTCCAGGTCTGGATCAGAATACCAGTGTCAATGCAGGGCGTTTGCAGATCATTGCCAATGCAGGATACTCATTCGATTTTCTCAGTGGAACCCTTTCGGTACCCAATACCACGATTCCTGATCCGTTGGCCGGAGCCGGGGCCGGTCCCGCGCAGTTGCCGCCGGTGATAGCGGTCTCGGGCGGCTATACCGGCACAGTGGACGAAACCTATACCTGTACCGTCAAAACAACGCCGCCGGGGCAGACATATGCGATTGGAACCGGGACGATGGAACTGGAAGTTAAGAACGCCGCTGACGCAGTTCTCAGGACAGTCAATATTGGTGAAGGATATGTTGCAGGCACAAATGTTATTCTGGATAACGGCGTTAAAATCCGCCTCGAAGCCAATGGCATTAGTCCCGGCTACTTCAATGACGCAGAGCAGTTTACCATTGAGGCACTGGCCAGTTCAGACACATCAGGTTTTCTCGCAACTGTTGGAATCAACAGTTTCTTTTCCGGAACAGATGCCGATAGTATCGGGATTTCCGATTTTGTCAGAAACAACGGGGCCAATATTGCCTTTTCAAGAACCGTTGAAATGACGGATAATCTTAATGCCAGCGCGATTGCCGCTTTGGGGGATTCGGCTCAGAATGCCTTGGGAAACCTGTCGCCTAAACAATTCTATCGGAAATTAGTCGTCGATTTGGGCAACGAAGTGTCCATCGCCCAAATGCAGCATAATAACGCCCAGAGCATCCATCGCAGTCTGGACCAGCAGCGTGACGAGATCAGCGGTGTGGATATCAATGAACAGGCCAGCTTGATGATGCTGTATGAGCGAATGTTCCAGGCGATGGCACGTTACATGAACACCATTAATGATACTTATGAAACGGTTTTAACAATTATTCAATAAGACGCTTAGGGGAAAATCGATGACATATTCGCTGGACGCCATTTACAAGAACAGTCGCTGGGCGATTGGTCAAAACGCCTCTATCCTAGCCGCCCTCCAGCAAAAGGCCGCTACGGGACAGGAAGTCAATCGCGTCTCAGATAATCCGACGGATTCCAACCAGATTTTGTCGCTATTGACCGACAGCCGGACCAAAGAACAAACACTCAAGACAATGGATGAAATGATCAGCACACTGGATTTAAGCGCGTCGGTCATTCAGAGTATTACCAGCGAATTCGGAAGAGCTCGGACCTCTCTGACATCGACCATGTCGGGGACGTTGAATGTGGAACTCAGACAAACACTGGCGGCAGGTTTGGATAATATACTGGAGGAGATGGTCTCGCTGGTAAATACCCAGCGGATGGGACAGAGTTTATTTGCCGGCGCCGATTCAGAAGCGTTGCCGTACACGGTCGAACGCGACGAACAGGGCCATATTACACGCGTGAACTATCAGGGTAGTTTGGAAGAACGAAACGTCAAAATAACAGAGGGGCTTGAGGTGTCAGGGGTGTTAACGGGTCCCGCGTTATTCAGTTCCCAGCAGCGGGGCGAACCCGTCTTCTACGGCCAGACCGGAGCCGCGGCAGGGACCGGCACCAGCAGCATTCGCGGTGATGTGCAGCTCACCGTGACAGGCAGTGCGGGCAATTGGCAATTATCCATTGATGGCGGGGTCAATGTCGTCAACGTCAATGGGACAGAAAGCAATGTTGCGGTTGTTCATTCAGAAACAGGCAAGGTATTGTATGTGGACGCGACGGGAATTCAGCAGGCCGGTGCCGAGCCGGTGCGTATCCCCGGAACGTACGATCTGTTTAATGTACTGATCAGCACCCGCGATCTGCTGAAGAATGATCAAAATTATTCGGAAGCTCAATTACGGTCAATGCTGTCCGATACAGTTCAATCGATGGACGAGGTCAACCAGCGTCTCGTGCA
This sequence comes from Phycisphaerae bacterium, assembly GCA_029858345.1. Taxonomy (GTDB): domain Bacteria; phylum Planctomycetota; class Phycisphaerae; order Sedimentisphaerales; family Anaerohalosphaeraceae; genus 4572-13. The sequence continues at coordinate 91,954 of JAOUFG010000001.1, read as the reverse complement.
GGCCTTTCCTGTGGTTGGAGGGCGGCTTCAGGTATTGACGAATTTTAAGGAAAGCATCGAAGACATGAAACTGGCCACCGATGAGAACATCAGCCGGATTCAGGATACCGATATTACCCAAGTCGCGATCGATCTGGCCCGTTACGAGATGTTATATCAGATGTCGTTAAGCGTTGCATCTCGGATGTTCAGCATGTCTCTGTTGGATTTTATGCAATAAAATTTTCGTCTGATGAAGTCTATCAATGATTGATACGTATTATCAACAAGGCCTCCAGCTGATTCAGTCGGGTCGCTTAGAAGAGGGCCTCTGCTGTCTGGATGTGTTTTTGAAGCAGCATCCGATGCACAGCCGCGGCTGGAACGACGCGGGGACGGCTCTGTTGCGCCTGGCGCGCAGTGAAGAGGCTGTCCGATATTTTTTGCGTTCAGTGGGCTTGCCAAACCATCCGCCGCAGGTATATGGTAATCTTATCGCCGGCTACATGTCCTTAAATCAGCCCGCCTCGGCTGTTCGCTGGCTTAAATCAGCGTGTCTTGAAGCACAATTAGACCACGCCGTTTTTTCAAAGATGGCCACGTGCCTTGAACAGGCCGGCGATGCCGCCTCGGCGATGGACGTCTTGTATCGCGGCAAAGAGCATTGTGATCCGGCCCGGATATTGGATCAGCATATTGAGGCGTTGAAGTCAAAACGCGCGAAAATCGCCTTTTTTTGCGGAGCCGACGGCCCCGGCTTTCTCAAGGATATTATGGAGTATACACGCCGCCGCTATCCGGTTCGGTTTTTTGAAGGCAAAACCGCACAGGATGTGTTTGACCTGATGCAGTGGAGCGATATTTCATGGTTTGAGTGGTGTACAGAACTGGCGCGGATCGGGACCAATATGCCGAAAGTATGCCGCACGATTATCCGTTTGCATCGATATGAAGCCCATATCAACTGGCCTCAGTTAATCAACTGGGACAACGCAGATATGTTGATGACCGTGGGCAATGAATGGGTGATGCACGCGATCCGTCATTGGGTCAGCGATATCGACCGGCGAACGATGCTGGTAACAGTTCCCAATGGCGTGGACGTGGACGCGATTGATTATAAACCGCGTCAGCCCGGCAAAAAGATCGCGTTTGTAGCAAAACTGCGGATGGTTAAAAATCCGATGTTGCTGGTTCAATGTATGGCGCAGCTTTTGAAAATCGACCCTGAGTACAAACTCTATATGGCCGGCGAGCGACATGATTTGCTTTTGCGGCACTATTTGGAATATGCAGCCAACGAACTGGGTATTTCGCATGCCTTTATTTATGATGATTTTCAGGACGATATTCTTGGCTGGCTGAACGATAAAAATTTCATCGTTTCGACCAGTGTGATTGAAAGTCAGGGAATGGGCATTCTGGAGGCGATGGCGGCGGGCATCAAGCCGGTCGTATACAATTTCCCAGGCGCCCGCGGCATCTTTGGGGCTGCGCCGCTGTTCAATACCCCTGAGCAGTTTTGCCAAAAGATACTCGACACCTCGTATCATTCACACCAGTACCGACAATTTGTTGAGCAGCGGTATCCATTAAGACAGCAGCTTCTGCGGGTCAATGAGATTTTCGCCAAATTTGAAAAAGGCCCCGTTTCTGCGAATACCCCGCTTCATTCAGAATATCAGTCAGCTGTCTGATATTTAGACAGCCGAGCCGGAAAGGTAGGGCAGAAAAGCTGATTTCAAGCTAATATTGCATCTTTTTTTGTTTCGGTATGCAATTTGCACTTTCCTAAGGAACGGGACGTTTTTTAGACTTAACAGGAGACAATACGATGCATTCGGATTCAACCGAAAACCGGTACGAACAGGCCCTGACCATGGCCGAAGCGGGTCAGCACGAGCAGGCCCTTGAACAGATAATCAACCATCTGCAGACCGTGCCAAGCGACGGCAAGGCATTTAATGATGCCGGAACACTGTTGTTTTGTCTGCGGCGAGGACGAGAGGCGATCGCTTTTTTTGAAAAAGCATTGCAGTTTTGCCAGGGCGATGACCGCGCGCAGGTCTATTGGAACCTTTGCGAGGCCTATCTCCAGGAAGGGTATCCTGAAAAAGCGGTCGAGCTGTTTGCTGTCATGCACCAAAATGAAATACTGAATATCGACACCTTCAACCGCACGGCGAATATCTTTTTACAAAAGAACCAGTTGGGCAGGGCGATCGAGGTGTTAAAATGTTCATTAAAATTGGCTCCGGGTCAGCAGGTGCTTGGGCCGATGATAGAGGCCATTCGAGGCAATCGGCAAACGGCGCTGGTGATTTCCGACAGTGATTCGTTCATCACTCAATCGCTTGCGGCGTCTTTGGATTCACTCATGCCAACCCGGCGGTGGGTCGGCGACCAATGTGACATATTGTCTGAGGCCGTACGGGATGGTGGCTTTTCGATATTTGTCGGCATCGGAAACACCCTGCTTGCCTGTCTGCAGCGGGGCGGCTCCGGAAAGAAAATCCTTATCCTCAATGAGCAGGATTTATCCAGTTCCTTTTTGGGACAGGTCGATTTCTCTGAAATTGACGCTGTGGTGGCCTGCACGGACGCCGAATGGGTTGAACATTTAAGGCAGCAGGCCCCTTTGCTTACGGTGATCCGGGCCGACACCGTACCGGATCCGGAAACACTGCCGTTATATGACAAGAAAGAGGGCAAACGGATTGCCGCTGTCGGTCCGTGGAGTACCCGAACCAACCCAATGTTTTTGTTACAGTGTTTCCAGAAGCTGCATTATTTGGATGCGGATACCCGCTTGTATCTGGCTGGGGGCTTTGAAGACCCGACGCTGGAGCGATACATGACCCGGATGATTGAAGCCATGGAATTGGACAATGTCGTCTTTTTGGACGGGCCCGTCAGGAACCTGCCCCGGTGGCTGAAAGATAAACATTATGTTGTTTCCACGGCTATTGACGCCAGTGCGCTGGGCGGGGTTTGGACTGGGGCGGCCTGTGGTTTGATGCCGCTTGTGCATCGATTCGCCGCCGTAGACGAAATGTTCGATAGCGAATTTGTATTTGATTTGGCGGAGGACTTTTTCCGCCTGATTCATAACGGCCGGTATGACCCGAAGCGGTATCGCCGGATCGCACAGGAACGCTTTAATCAAAACGGACTGGCGGTAGCCGTCCACACGCTCCTATGTGAAATGGAAACTCGGATGGCAAAGCAGATTCCCTCAATGGGCGTGGACCCTGCTGCGGCACCCTTGGAAACAACAGGACCCTCAAGCCGATCCGTGGGAATTCCGGTCAAACAAACAGACCCGCGCCAGTACATGATGCGGGAACAGGGCTTGTCCATCGAAGCGATGGATCCGTCCGGAGCACCCTCATTTTGCAGGACGAACTAAAAAAGTGTCTCAGGAAGCACACAATTTAATCGCCATGCGGAAAAAGCGTACAAAAACAAGTCCGTTGGTAACCGTACTGTTGCCGACCTACAATCGGCCGGAGAGTGTATCGGCTGCGATTGACAGTGTATTGGCCCAAAGCCATTCGGAATTTCAATTGATCGTCGTTCGTGATGGAGGCGAGCCGATTGCCTCAATCATGCAAAACTACGATGATTCGCGAATCTGTCTGATTGACCGTGATGAAAACCGCGGCAAGGCCGCTTCGCTGAACGAGGCGCTGCATCAGGCCGAAGGTAAATATATCTGCTATCTTGATGATGACGACCGATGGTACTCACATCATATTCAGACACTGGTCCATGCGTTGGAAAAAAATGCCGACTATGGCTTGGCGTATTCGGATTTGTATAAGGTTCACTATCGTCCGTTGCCCGGCGGCCGTCGGCAGATTTTAGCGAAAAATCTGGAGATCAGCCGCGATTTTGACCGGATGCTGATGTTTCAGTTTAATCACGTCCTGCATGTCAGTTTGATGCACCGCAGGAATTTGCTGGATCAGGCCGGACCGTATAATGAAGATTTAAAGGTGCTGATAGATTGGGACTTGACCCGGCGGCTTTGCTTTTACACCGACTTTCTGCACATCCCGTCGGTGACAGGTGAATACTATGCGTCCGTGGGCGAATGTGACCGGATTTCTGTTCAGCAGCGAAAAGACACAGGCAGCTATCTTCGCAATTTATTGACGATCCGCAGCACGCGGCCGCCAAAACCCTGGCCGTGTGCCAAAGAGATGGCTGTCATCGTCCTACACGATCGTTGTGACGAAGTTTTGACAAAGTCCCTCGCCGATCTTTGGTCGCATGGGTATTATCCCTGCCGGATATATATTCCGCTGCCGGCTTCGGAACTTGACAGACTGCAAACGGCCGTGCCCAATATCGTCAGAGTGCCTGTTTCGGAGGCCGCCGCCGAGGGTCAGAAGATTGATGCCGTTCTGGCGGTTGCCGAGGGCGACTACCTGGCCCTTGTGCCGACGGGGTTGCCGGTTGAACATGACCAGGTCTCCTTTCTGGAGCGATCACTGTATCCGCTCATTCAAAATGATGAACCGGATGTGGCCTATGAAATCGTCGAAGCCGATCAACATCGCTGGGGGGCGGTCTTTCGCTGGGCTGACGTTGTCCACCTTCGGAATACCTGTCCCGATCAACCGGTTCGGGAGGCAGCATTGGCCTCTGGGATCACCATCCGAAAGCCCGTATTTTCGGATTATCCGTTCCAGTTTGATAATTTGCTGACCGTGGCCGGAGAATACCAGCGGCAGGGTCGGTGGCAGGATGCGGCTCAGGTGTATGAATTGATGGCCCAGCGGCACGGCAATGTTTTGTGGATGCAGACACTTCGTGCAAATGCACTATTTCAGGCCGGTTCGCTACAGGAGGCCGAAACGATGATACGGGAGTTAAATCAGACTCATCCAACGCCTGCACGATTGATCATCGAATCACGGATTCATCGTAAAAAAGAGAATTGGTCGGATGCGATTCGTTTGTATCAGCACGCCAAAGTGATCTTGGATAAAGGCGATTCCCCCGTGCCAAACAGAGCAAATACAACATCGGATGATATTGGGTTCCGAACTCAGAACAGCTACGTAACAACAGGAGATAATTGAATGGACAGACTGGGTCAGACAAAGCTGCCGGATCACGGCTGGCAGCAGCATTTTGAGATCGTTCAGGAACTGGGGGATTGCCATACGCAATTGGGCGAGTACGATCAGGCCCTTGCCTGTTATGAGCAGGCCGCACACCTGGAACCTGACGAGGCCGGTCCCTATGTGGGCACGGGCGTTATCGCGTTGCAGCAGGGCAAACTGGACGATGCGGAGATCGCCTTCCGTGTCGCGTTGCGATTGGACCCGTGCAGCAGCCGCGCCCTTGCGGGACAAGCCATGATCCAGCAGCAAAAAGGGCGGATGCAGGAAGCGTTTGATTTATACCTTCGATGTCTCGATATCGACAGCGATAATATGACGGCCCTGCTGGGATTGTTTCAGGTTTCTTACCAGATGGGGTCTTTCGGCAGAGTTATTGAATATCTCAATATATATCTGAAGATGCACCCGGGAGACGTTTCGGTGATGTTCTGTCTGGCGACACTCTACATGAAAGATCAGCAGGTCGCTGCGGCCGGGCAATTGCTCAGGGATATTTTGGAATTGGAACCGCAGAACACGGATGCTCAGGATTTGCTGGAAGAAGCAGAGCATATTCTGGCACAGAATACGAACAGGAGGTAAAGATGCAGGAAAATACGACAGTCAACGGGATGACGGACGAAACGGCTCGGCAAATGACGGCCTATTTGGAGGAATTAATGGACCGCCAGATCCAAAAGCTTCGGCAGTATGACCTGGAGGCCGCAATGAAAATCGCCGAAGAGTCACAGCAGCTTTCCGAACAAATTACACAGAATGCCGTATTGTCGCGGCCCGGGTTTGAGCAGCAGCGGGATCGGATACAAAAATTGTATCGGGAACTGTGCCTGACCATTGCTTCGCAGCGGCAGGAAGTACAGGACAAACTCGGACAGATTCGCACCGGATTACGAACGTTGGGTAAATACGCGGGGAAGACACAATGAGGTGACAGGGACGAATGGGTTTCTGCCGCCCGATGATCATATAGGGACGAACTATGTATAAAGTGGAAATGAGTGGGTTTACAATGCTCCTTCATGGTGATAATTATCTGGAGGAAAAAATTGTAAAGACCGGTTGTTGGGAACCGGCGACAACACGAGTATTTCGTGAACTGGTAAAACCGGGAATGAGCATTGTTGATGTGGGTGCGAATATTGGTTATTTTTCTTTATTATCTGCATCTTTGGTTGGTCCGCAAGGAGAGGTTCATGCTTTTGAGCCGTATCCGGGCTATCGTGAGCGATTCGAACAGAGCCTGAAGTGCAATTGCTTTGGCCAGATCAGGATAAATCCTTTTGCGCTTTCGGATAAAGTCGAAAGGCATCAGCTTTACAAAGGGCTTGCCAGCGCACGAATGCAAAAGTGGACACATGATGATCCGGTCTTTCAAGAGATTCATGATCAGGTCGAGGTTCAATGTGTCCGGTTGGATGACTATGCAAAAGATAACCTGAAACAAATTGATTTGATTAAAATTGATGTGGATGGCCATGAAATGCAGGTCTTACGGGGAGCTGCAGAATGCCTGAAAAGGGATAAACCCATTGTAATCATCGAGCTTTATGAAGACGCTTTACGAGATGCCGGGGCTTCTGTTCAGCAGTTGCTCGATTATTTCGAGCAATTAGAATACCTTCCCTTTTCCGAACAGGGGCAACGTTTTGATTATCAAGAACTGATTTTGGAAGCGACCGGTAATCCGGGGGTCAGCATCAATGTTGTTTTTCGACCTAAAACGAAAAAAATCATGTCGTCTCTTCCGGCATCAATGCCTGCGATTAAGAAGCCGTGTTCTTCCGGCAGTATGAAAATCCTCTTTCTTTCAGTAAACTTCGAAGGGTGGGTGGCTCCAACGGTTTATTACGAACAGCAGGCGATTTTGAAACAATTGCCTGATAGCGTTATCTATGGACCAGGTTTTGATTATGAGACAAATTTGGTGCCTGAGATTGTCCGAAAATATTTTGGAAACGACAGGCCGGATGTCATTTTCTGTTACGTGGACGAGCGGCGTCTGACAGGTATGCCTTTGCCGGATGCTGTTTGTCAGAAGTACGGGTTGACCGGTCCAATGCGGGTTTTCCCAACGGGACTTGACAAAATTAAAGATATTCCGAAAATCGCCTGGATCAACGATTTCTGGCATTGTGGTCGACAGGACTGGGATCGCATTCTTTTGGGCAATGGATTTGACTATGCGTTTTCCACCTATTGCCCTCCATTTGTCAGACGCGAGGTATTTGATTCGTTTTTTAGCCGACAGGTACAAGAGCGTGTTCGCTTTATCCCGTGGCCCCGGTCGATTAACCCGGAGATATTTCGAGATGACGGCCTTGAAAGAATTCACGATGTTACATTGTTGGGTGCAGTGAACCCTGTTTTTTATCCTCTTCGGACAAAGATGCACCAGGTGTTCTCTCAACAGCCGGGTCTTCAATATTTTCATCAACAGCATCCGGGGTATCAATATTTTTCCGATAATCAGGTGTTAACGGGTCAACGCTATGCTCAGTGTCTTCAACAAAGCAAACTATTCGCCAGTTGCACCGGAAAATATCATATTCCCTTTATCAAATTGTATGAAGCCTTGGCTTCCGGAGCGGGTTTACTGTGCGATATACCTCAGGGGGGCGAGTATCTGGGCCTTAAGCCTTTCGAAAACTATCTGCCGGTTACAATGGATAATTTTCTGGAAACGGCTCGTTCTTATCTTCTAGACGCCCCAATGCTTCAGGACATTGCCCAAAATGGTCGTTCGCTGTTCGAGCAAAAACACACTGTTGATATTCGAGCCGATGAGTTTGTTTCAATTCTGAACGCGATTGTCGATGGTCGTTCACCGGGGCATTGGGCCGAGCTTTCTCCTGTGTCGCACGAGTCGGTAACGGTGTCAATTGCAACCCCAACAGACAAAACAAGGGATTTGATGAAACCGACTCAATCTTATCACATCACAGAAATCGCCCGCGTGACGAATCCATCCGTTTATGCGATATGGTATCAATATGGTTCTAATCAGCGGCCGCATGAAAATCCGCCGGTGGTGACAGCGTTTCCGGAACTGGTCATGCTTCGCGGTGTCTTACTCAGGCAGTTGGCCGAACAACTCGGAGCAAAAACCTTTGCCGAGGTGGGGACAGCACGAGGATTTCAGTCATTTATGTGGGCGAGATATCTGGTGGAGAAAGGGATTGATGACGGCAGAATATTTACCTGTGATATTACGCCGCATGATCAACGGTATTATAAAACGCCGATGAGCAGAAATCTCATTTTTACCCGTCGCGAATTATGGAATGGAACCCCCGAATCAAGCAGGGTCTGTTTTATAGATGGTGATTCATCTGTCATGGCTCAAGCCATTGATCGGCCGGTGGACATGGTGTATATCGACGGTATGCATGATGAGCCGTCTGTGCGTTCTGATTTTGAAAACCTTAAACGATTTTTACATCCGCACAGTGTGATTGTTTTTGATGATTGTGATGAACGATTTGTGGGCATTCAAAAAGCGGTTTTGGATATCTGCTCAGAGATGGGCGCCGGTTTTCAGGCTGTTGAATTTACGCCCTCAGCATATAAAATTGCCATTGTTCAAGTGGAAGCGACACATCTGGATCGCATCCGAACACAGGATGCCGGGCATGGTCCCAATAGTCTGACACGGCAAAAAATCAGCATCGAGCAGCCCCGGATATAGGATCAAGAACAGAATGGAAAAAAAGTTACCAAAAAGAGTACGCAAATGGCTGAACAAATGGTTCCGGAAAACTTAACCGATCGGAAATACTGGGACTGCGGTCGCGATAAGCCCTTTAAGCCATGGCTGGTGAACAGCAATGAATTTGCACCAGTTCTCGAAAAACACTTGCCTGTTAACCCGAACTTTACCTGTGTCGAGATTGGGGCCTATCCGGGTGGACATTTATGTTATCTGGCGAAGCGATTTGAGTACAAGCCCGTGGCGATTGAGCTTAGCGAACATTGTGAGCACATCGAAAAGCTCTTGCGTCATAATGGCATCAATCAGGTTCAGATCCTTCAGCAGGATTTCTTTGCTCCCATTCAACAGAAATATGATGTTGTGACTTCATTTGGATTTGTGGAACATTTTGAAAATTACGAAGCGGTGATTGATCGCCATTTTCAATTAGTGAAACCCGGCGGTTATGTCGTTATTGGCTGTCCCTATCTGGATAACTATCAGGGCTTACTTCGCCGGCTTGTGTATAAAGAGGAGAAAATGCGGCAGGTGCTGTCGACGCACAATCGTCGAATTATGAATCTTGATGAACTGAAGCGTGTTTTCCGTAAATATGAAGCCCAATTGTGTTTTGCTGACTTTGTGATGGGCAACAATATCTGGCTTGATCCCGCTTCTGATGACATCAAACCGGAAATGCGGTGGTTGGTGGAATATTTGAAAACGATTAATGTTGCGGCTGGTGAGCATCTTCCAAGCTCAAAGCTATACAGTCCCATGCTGCTAGTTGTGGCACAGGATAAAAGTACGGTCCCGCAGGGTCTTCCATGCGGTGATTCTCAGAAAACGTTGAAACCGGCCGTGATTCAAAGTAGCTTACCTGACTTGTCCGGGCAAAACAAGCCGAATGTTCTATTTGTTGTGGATGTGCCAAATTGGGCGCACGATTTCAAGACGGATAATCTGATGCGTTCGCTCAAACAAACGCATCACTGCACTAAAAAATTCAGTGGTACTGTAACTGCCGATGACATCAAGGCCGCGGATTTGGTTGTTATCTATTACTGGCGGCAATTTTTAGACCCGAACATGAAGGCGCTTATCCCTCTGTTGCAACAGCAGCGGCATAAGGTAATGATGGGACTTTGTTCCCATTGTGAAATGGAGGGCCAATGGCGGCAAACCGGGATGCAGGTCATTGAACAAATAGCCGGAGCGGTTTTCGTCAATAGTAAATTGCTGTTTGAAGAACTTGCCACTGATTTTAAGGTTCCGGTTTTTTATACGCCCAATGGTGTGGATACCACCTTCTTTACTCCACAAAAACGGCTCGATTCGGAGTCGCTGGTTGTCGGTTGGGCTGGCAGTATCAAAAATAACGGCAATATACGGGGTTATCACGATTATATCGTTCCCGCGGTACAACGGCTTTCAGGAGTTGAACTGAGAGTCGCCGCCCGTGAGGATAAATGGCGAACCCCGGAACAAATGCGAAAATTTTATCAGCAGCTCGATGTGTATATTTGTGCCAGCCAAACAGAGGGAACCCCCAATCCGTGCTTGGAAGCAGCTGCCTGTGCCGTGCCGATATTAACAACGTCCGTTGGCAATATGCCCGAACTGATCATTCCGGGTGTGAACGGATATTTTATTGAACGCGATGTTGATGATATCGCAGATATGCTTGACTTACTCAAAAACCGCAGGGACATACTGGCTCAAATGCGAACGGGTATTTTGCGTTCCATTCAGGCATGGGACTGGAAACACAAGGCCCATAATTTTAGGATGATGTTTGATGCTATACTTGCAAGGGCCGACCGTCAGGAAAATCTGTTTCAATCGCGCGGTCAGGTCTACATCGCCAGTGCAGATCGGATGGATCGTGTTCTGGCCAATGTCGCTGCACTGAAAAAGACGCTGACTAAAAAGGTGGACCATTATGTTAGTGTTGTGGGGGGGTTGTCTGGTTTGAACTATCTACTTTCCGTCGATCCGGAAAAAATCACTTTTTACGATCTGAATACTCACGCATTGGAATATGCCAAACTGATCCTTGAATTGATCTCGTTTTCAACTGATCATCGCGATTTTATCAGTCGTGTGTTTGGGCGTTCCGTTGAGACATTTACGGCCCGGTTCGAGCAAACAGAACTGACTCTTGAAAATCAGCATTTATATCTGTCGATGCCGATCGATCCGCACATCGTGCAGGATACAATAACTCGGCTGTCTGCGTTTGGTGCCTTACTGTATCAAACTTACATTCAGCCGTTCCATGACGCACAACTGTTGGAAGGCGTACGAAACTGCCGATGTCTGCTGCCCTGTTATAGAACGAACGAGCGCGTTCCTGTCGGCGGCGGTCAGGATTGCGGCTATAATGAGCAAAAACAACTGGTGCCAAATACCAACAGTTTTTTCTATGGGCACGGGTGGCTTCAGTCAAAAGACACTTTTTTACGTGTGCAAAACATTTTAAGCAAATGCCCGATTTATTATTTGCCTTTTAATTTAATGAGCGGCGATCTGGATATTCTGTCCGATTTCACAGGCAGAGTGGTGATTCATGCCTCTAATATCGACGACTGGTTCAAGGATGATTGGAAGGAGCGGCTCAATACCGTTTTTCAGCGATCCGTTCAGCAACAAGGTGCCCTTCACATCATTACGACAAACGGAGGCGTGGTTAAATCCAATATGGATACGCATGCCAAGGCCTATATTTCCATTTCACCCTATGTCTATGGTAAAGTGGTTGAGGTAACACATAAAACACCGTGGGGCTTCCACGAATTTAAGCCGGAAAATATTCTCTACAGCGAATATTTGGATCAAGACCATCCGGCCGACACAACGATTCTGCATATTCTCGTAGGTGAAGGATTGTCACTTGATATTTTAAAATCAGTTTTTGAAAGAGCACTCCGGCAAAGTAAACGCGTTTTAGTGATGGAACACAACCAGAACTCGGCCGATTGGACTGACGAAAAAGCAGCGAATTTTTTAAGTATTGAACAAACACAGCAATTACTATCTTCAATCGCTAAAGACAATCAGGCTTCAATCACATCCGCTCACACCATTGCTGGCGAGATGGATCTGGCAAGGAATGTTCTTTTTGTAGTGGAATGCTGCGAATCTGATATAACGAACCCCATTGTTCCGGCGGATCAAAATTCCCCCGAGAGCCAAGATCGCCCAGATGCTTACTCGCCTGTTGCTGTGTCCGTTTACATGGTTGCTTACAATACTGAAGCTTTTGTCTCTGATGCCATCGAATCAGTTCTGTCTCAAACATTCAAGAATTTTGAATTGATCTTTGTGGACGACGGCAGCACGGATCGAACCGCAGAGATTGCGAAATCTTACAATGATCCGAGGATTCGTTTTATTTCACAGACACATCGTAACTTTGCAACTGGCATGAATCGGGCGATTCAGGAGGCCCGAGGTGAATTTGTGATGGGAGTGGATTCGGATGATTTTATCGCCTCGGATTATCTCGAACAGTTTATCCGTTTTGCCCAAACCAATCCGCAGTATGATTACTACTATCCCTCCAAAATAACACTGGTGAATGCAGAAGGCAAACGGACCGGTGTTGAGTGGGACTATCACGATTTCAGTGACAGCTCACAACTTCCGGCGTTTTTGTTTTACAACGCCTTTTCGCCCGTTGCTAATTCCGGCTCGCTTAAACGCAGAACGATGTTCGAAAAGACAGGTCTGTTCAGTAATCTGAATAATGTTGAGGATTTTGACTTCCTCACGCGAAATGCCATGCAGATTCGCTTTTGCAGGGTACCCGATGCGGCGGGTTATTTTTATCGTCGGATGTCGAATACTAATACGGTTCGCTTCGACCAGCGGAACCGCATAACCGCTCAGGCATTGGAACGAATGATTCGACAATACCCCGATACCGTCTTGTGTTCGCAGCTGGTCCAAATCGCCGATCCGCTGCTGCGAAAACAGCGATTCAATGAGTATGTTGTGGCGGTTTTTAATAAACATGCCAAAACCTATCATGACTGTCATGGGGACATCTTTCGGCAATATGCCGACAAGTTGAAGGGGGAATTGTTGGATGCTCCGGGCTTGAAATCAGTGGCGGATAGACCTGAAATAATGCCGCAGGGACAATTAACGGATCCTTCATCTGCTCTGAAAGAAAAGTTGGCACTGGGCCAACAGTACCTGTTCGGCGGGCAATCCGAAGAGGCATTAAGAGTGTATCAGGACCTATTGTCCGATAATATACTGGCAGGGCATATTGAACTTCAGGAAAAGATCAGGGAATTGGTCGAAGGGATTCGTTTGGCGAAAACATCCCAAGCTTTTTCACCGACCGAATTGAACGTTGCCGCCAGTGGAAAATAATTCTTTATTAATATTTCAGTTTTTTCGTTCATAAAAGCGGACGATAATAAGAATAAGGCGCTGTCTATAGTGGTCACGATGGAAAATTCCCGTTAGGTCGCGCCGATGTAGAGTAGTGACCGTAAGTTACGACTACCCTGAAGGGTATTATGCAAAATAAACTTAGAGGTGAAAAATGAGTTCATTGCAACTGCCGGGGCTGTCAACCGGAATAGATACAAAGGCATTGATCGATCAGTTGATGGCTGTCGAACGCCGTCGTCTGGCTGCTTACACAACCAATGTTACTAAATTCGACGAAAAGAAAACAGCGGTTACAGAGCTTCAAAGCAAGCTGTTTACCTATAAATCATCGTTAGACGATCTGGCCGACGCCAGTCAGCTTCGGTCGTTTCAGGCAAGCAGCAATGACGAGAGTGCCTTGACGGTTTCGGCCAATTCCCAGGCCTACGAAGGGAGCCATACCGTCCAGATTAAACAATTGGCAACGGCAGATCGCTGGGTGCACGACGGCTTCAAATATGCAACGTCCTATGTGGGTGAAGGGACGTTTCTTTTCTCGTATGACCATCAGCAGATGACGATTCAGACGACTGCGGACACCACCTTGGAGGACTTAGTCGGTCTGATCAATAACGATTCCGAAAATCCCGGCGTTACCGCCAGTATCCTGAAATATGACGACGGGGCGGATGGTATCTACCACTTGGTGCTCAGCGGTCGAAACAGCGGTTCGGACTATCAGATTACCATCGATACCAGCAGCGCCGAGGTCCACACCGCTGCTTCAATACTGCAAACCAATGGTGAAAACGCCGGCGGTACCACAAAAATCTCTGAATTGGATGACTTTTCCGGACAGAGCATTGATTTCGCTGATGTAACACAGGTTACGATCAGCGGCAATCAGCATGACGGAACTCCCGTAAATACGGTTTTTGTGATCAACGAGCATTCAACACTGGAGGATTTGATTGGTGAAATCGAAACCGCTTACGCCGATACCGCCAAGGTAACATTTGAGGATGGCCAGTTTAAAATAATCGACAAAACCGTCGGCGCCAGCTCGATGACATTGAACTTGGATTTTGAAACCGCTACCCAGACGGCCTCGCTGACATTCAACCAATCCACCGTCGGCGGCGCAGTCACGGCCGATATTGCGTCACTGGCTGCGGCGACCTTCAGTGAAACACAATCGGCTCAGGATTCGCTTTTCAAGGTGGATGATTATCCGCCGGGAGCGGATGATTGGATCAGCCGCAGCACAAACACGGTTGATGATGTCATCGCGGGCGTTACGTTGAGCCTGCACGGGAACACCGAAGACCCGGACAATCCCGGTACGTATGAGTCCGTTGAGATCAACCTGACCCGCAACACCGAACAGCTCAAAGAAAAAATGAACGCGATGATCGAAGCGTACAATACGGTTATTATGTATGTCGATGAAAAGACGACCTATGATGAACAAACGAACACGGCCGGAATTCTCTCATCCGAATATACGCTGACCAGTATCCGCTCTCTTTTACAAACGCCCCTGATCACAAACGCAGTGGGCTTTACCGCATCGGACAGCTTTCTCAATCCGCGGGATATTGGGCTGAGTGTCGGTGCCGACGGCATGCTGGAATTGGATGAGAATACATTTGATGAAGCGGTCGTGGACGATTACCTTGGGGTACTGTTGTTGATGGGAGCGCAAAAGACCGGTTCGACAAGTGGTGTCGATTCGGCTTATGTCAAATTCTATGGTGCCAGCCGCTATACCACGGCGGGGGCATTTGATGTTCAGGTGACCGTTGACGGCGGCGGTGTCATTACTTCGGCGCTCATTAAGCAAGCCGATGAGGACTGGGAAGATGCACGCAGTGCCATAATTGACGGCAACTATATCTATGGTAACGATGAATTGGATTCTTCATACAAGCCCTTGTATCCTGAGTTTGATTTGCAATTAGTGGTGGATACGAGCCAGACCGGTCGGACGATGGAAGTGACGGTAAATATTCGTCAGGGCTTTGCCGGTAATCTTTATGAGCAGGTCGATGATTTGCTCAAAACAGGCAGCGGCCGGGTTCCCATCTCGATTGAGAGTATTGAGGATCGGATCACCTCGATGGAACGGCGTATCGAGGACGAAGAGCGCCGGCTCCAAAGAGTCGAACAAAGAATGATCGAAAAGTACGCACGGCTCGAAAAAATGCTGTCGATGATCCAGCAGCAATTTGCCGGCATCGCAATGCTGTAAACCCCCATCACTTTAGAATCGATTGAATCTGCGGGATGACATGCATGCCCCCGCTTTGGGCCGGGGCCGCATCGCCGAAGAAAAAGACCTCCCACGAACCGCCTGCTTTTTCAGTCAGGCAAGCCGCATCGGCCTCCGGGGCATAAATCAGCAGCGTATCAAAGCGCTCGGTGATCTTTTTCTTTTTCAGCAGCAGGTCAATCTTATCGATTCCAACGCTGCATGCCGAAAGATTTTCCAGGCAGCTGGATTGTATCTTTTTCTGCATCAATACCGGATCGAGTTCAAAGACCTGTGCCATCGCATTTCGCGTCGTGTCCGTATCCACCATAAGCACTTTCTGTTTTTGCTGGGCCAGACCGATTGCGATATTCACCGCCACGGTCACCGGCAGCGAACGAATGTCTTTGGAACCGAGCACGGCCGCGCGGGGCTGGGTTTTCACCGCGGTGATCATGTGCCCGAGTTGTTTATAGTATTCCGCCGGACTGCCGCACGCCGGGAATGCGGTTGCGGCGGCCGCTTCACGCGGCGGCTCAAACTCAACGATCCGTTCATCGACCCCTGCATGGTTCACAAAGTCCGGGTTCAGCAGCTCGATCTCCTCGGCGTCCCCGGTTTCCTGGCTGATGAGCGTGATTTTCTTCGTTGCCACCGGTTCCTGCCCGGCCTCTTCGGGCGTCAGTGCCAGTGTTTCCTTGCTCATCAGGCCGCCGCAGGAAACAGCTACGATCACCGCAGGAACCAGTGAAAAGGCCCCGAATGCCATGACCGGCCCAAGCAGCCCTTCCCGGGAGATGGTTTCAAAAGAATTCCCCGATGCTAACGTGACCAGGCACCCCAGCAGGGTGAAAACAGAAATGGCCGCTTCGCCGCGCATCAACATGCTGACGCCGGTCATCCCGAAAAAAAAGCGAACTTCCGTCGCGATTTTTCGGGCCAGTGTTTGGGCGTTGCTTTCATCGATCAGCCCCATCCGAAGATCGGTTTCGATGCCGATCCGTTTTAGGGGCAGAACCTGCCGGATATAGCTGTTGGCGGCGCTCGTCATACGCTGACACGCCCCGAAGATAAGGATGGCCAGCACTGCGACCAACGCCAACCCCGTCAGGACCGCTCCCAGCGGCGCCGGTGTCGTCAGGACCTTGCCGACGGAGCCGATCAGGATTCCGGTTGAGTGGTGTCCGATGATTTTACGGGCGGTCATTGCCTGCAGCGCAATCCGCAGCAGCGTCAGCACCCAGACGATCGGCACAAACCCGACCAGATCGACGGAGTTTTTCGCGGCGACACAGATCAGCGTCGCCGCTCCGGCCAGGCAAAACGCACACACCCACAGGATATCGAGCAGATTCTCATGGACCCCCGTCAGCAGCCCGACCAGCAGCGTCACCGCCGCGGCGATAAAAACCGCCTCCGGCCGGGACAGCACCGGAGCACCTGGATTGGTTGGTATCTGTCTGTTCATCGACGCCTACTATACACAAATCCCCCAAAACTTCAAGAATTTCAAATCTCCCTCGGCCAGGGCCAATCACCAATCAACAATAATCGATAATCAATTGAATAGGGCTGTTCCTGGTTTTCCTAGTTTTCTTTGCATTTTCACCGTTCATCTGATATAATCACCGCCGAAAGCCGGGTTTTTGTGAAAAACGGGCTTTATTCCAGCCAACCATTTCGTCAGGAGGCATAACTATGAGCGGTATTTTTGGAATTGTGTCAAAGAACGACTGTGCCGAAACCCTGCTGTACGGCACCGACTATCACTCGCATCTGGGCACGGAATACGGCGGCATGGCTGTTCTGGGAACCGAGTTTACACGTCAAATTCACGCGCTCAGTCAAAGTCAGTTCAAGTCGAAATTCTTCGATGATTATCAACGCATGCGGGGCAACAAAGGAATCGGCGTCATCAGCGCCCTGGATGAGCAGCCGATCTATCTCAATTCGAAATTCGGGCCTTTCTGCCTGGCCACCAACGGCATTATCGAAAACAACGAAGCGCTGGTCGCGACCCTGCTGAAAAAAGGGATCTCGTTCAGTGAAGTCGGCAAACACATTGTGAACACAACCGAGCTCGTTGCCAAACTCATCAACCAGGGAACGGACCTGGTGCACGGCATCGAGAAAGTGTTTGATATGATCGACGGTTCATGCTCGTTGCTGCTGTTAAATCGAACGGGCATCTTTGCCGCCAGGGACCGTTTTGGCTATACCCCGCTGGTGATTGGAAAAAAAGATGACGCCTGGGCGGTCACCAGCGAGACAGCCGCCTTTCATAACATTGGATTTGAAATCGTGAAATATCTGGATCCGGGAGAAATCGTTCTCATCAACGAAGACGGTGTCGTGCAGCGAAAACCGGGCACCCCCAGAACGAATCAGATTTGCACGTTCCTGTGGATTTATACGGGCTTTCCCGCATCGAACTATGAAGGCGTCAACGCCGAGATCGTCAGGGAAAAATGCGGCCGGGCGCTGGCCAGGCACGACGCGGATATCGAGGTCGACGTCGTTTCCGGGATCCCGGATTCGGGGCTTGCTCACGGTCTGGGGTATGCCATGGCCTCCAACAAGCCGTTCCGAAGGCCGCTTGTCAAATATACGCCGGGATACGGCAGGAGCTATACGCCGCCGTCTCAGCAGACGCGCGACCATATCGCAAAAATGAAGCTGATCCCCGTCAAAGAGGTCATCAAAGACAACAGCATTGTCGTGTGCGAGGATTCCATCGTGAGGGGGACGCAGTTGAAGAACTTCACGATCAAGAAACTGTGGGATTGCGGCGCCAAGCAGATTCATGTCAGACCGGCCTGTCCGCCGCTGATGTTCCCGTGCCGATTCAACCTGTCCACCCGCTCGATTCATGAACTGGCGGCGCGAAAAGCGATTCGCAGTCTTGAGGGTCACGACCTGGAGGATGTTTCTGAATACATCGATCACCGTTCCGCAAAATACAAACGTATGATTGAATGGATCGCGCAGGATATCGGCGTAACGACCCTGCGCTATCAAACGGTTGAGGACATGGTTGAGGCCGTCGGCCTGCCGAGAGAAAAACTGTGTCTGTATTGCTGGACCGGCGAGTGTCCCGGGACCTGCAGAAAAAAATCAAAATTCAGGATTAAGGAAATCGTGTCCTCAGGAACCCGCAAGCACAAAGAAGAACCCGCCGGCCAAAAGCAATTGTGGTAACCCCCCTTTTTCAGTCGGCCATCGTCATGAGCAAAAGGGGGACCGGTACGGCCTGTCCCGATAAATCGGGATTCTGCCGACAGCTGGGTTGTACCCCTGTCCGGCGTAGCTCGAAGAGCGAAGACGGATGTACTCTTTTTGCGCCTAAGTTTTCTAGTTTTTCCTCGAGGTACTCTGCCAAAAAGGCAACCTCGCCATGCTTCAAACCAGAAAAAACAGTAAAAACAAAATCACCATCCGACTTATTCGATCACATGGATATTCTTCTTCCTGCACATGTCCTTGAGCACCTTTGGCCACACCGTCGCACTGACCTCTCCAATATGAGCCTTCTTTAAAATTGTCATAAACGTCCGCGATTGCCCAATCCCCCCACCAATACTCAGCGGGATCTCATTATTGACGATCGCCTGATGATACGGCAGCTTCAAAAAGTCAAGTTGCCCGCTAATCTCAAGCTGCTGCCGCAGCGTCTCCGATGTCACCCGAATCCCCATCGACGTCAGTTCATGCCGCCGTTTTGTCACCGGGTTCCACACCAGAATATCACCGTTGAGCCCGTGCATTGGCCGTCCGTCCTCGCTCGTCGTCTCCGTCACCCAGTCATCATAATCGGCCGCCCGCATCTCATGCGGATACCCGTCCTCCAGCACCCAGCCGATCCCGTAGATAAAGACCGCCGGATACTCCTGCAAAATCGCCGTCTCCCGTTGCTTCCGCGGCAGGTCGGGAAACTTCGCCAAAATATCCTCCGCATGAATAAACGTCAGTTCTTCCGGCAGGTCCGGGTACGAGTCCGTCTTCAACTGAGGGAACAGTCCCTGCACGTGCCGCTCCGCCCCCTTCAGCACCTTCCACAGCTTCTGTACAACTTCCTTCAAAAATCCCAGGTTCCGCTGCTCCTTTGTAATCGCCAGCTCCCAGTCCCACTGGTCCACGTACGCGCTGTGGTCATGGTCCAGGAAATAATCTTTCCGCACCGCCCGCATATCCGTCAAAAGCCCCTCTCCGACCTGCATCCCAAATTGCTTCAGCGCCATCCGTTTCCACTTCGTCGCCGCCTGCACAACCTGCGCATCGACCGGGTGCTTGTCATGGTCGTTGCTGATATGAAACTGTATCGGCGTCCGCGACCCGTCCCGGTCCAACATGTCATTGACCCCGCTTTCTATGTCCACGATCAACGGTACCGTCACCCGTATCAGGTTCAGCTCCCTGCACATGTGCTCCTCGATGTAGTCCTTGACCGCATACGTCGCAATCTGTGTTTCTTTGGGTGTCAGCGCCGACGTGTAATCGGCCGGAAGTATCTTTTCCAGTTCGTTGTAATCCCCGATCCCCGGGCCCGCCAAATCCTGTTTCTTCTCAGACATGCTAAATTCTCCTTATACTTAAAGTTAACATCACCTAAAAGCTCCTGCCCTGCCAAGGGAGGGAGCCGACCTGTCCTCAGCAGCTCAGAGAGCATAGGAGGAAGGGTGGAGGCGTACAATATAATCCGTCTCCACAACTTAAAACTACAATTAGTGGATATTAATCAATGGGATTCGCCCCCAAATGTCAAGAACTTTTCCGAAGGCGCGGAACCCGGCTATCTATAGTTTCCTCTTCGCTCCCAACCCCGCACAAAACATCGCACCGGCATGGAGCGGCGAATCCCCATCAGCAATACACTTACCCGGCAGGAAAAACGGGCCAACTTCGGCAAGAACTGATCTCAGATATATTCAACGGTTGCCGGAGGTTTCGGCGTTAAATCATAGAGGCAGCGGTTGACGCCGTCGATCTGCGTAATGCGTTCACAAAGCCGGTGCAGTTTCGTCCACGGCAGCTCCGTAACGGTCGCCGTGCGGGCATCCGTGCTTTCAATACACCGCACCACAACAATCTCACCGAACTGCCGTTTCCCGTCGCGGATTCCCGTCGCCTTATCGTTCAGCAAAACGGCCAGGTATTGAAACGCTCCGCTGTTGCCCAGTTCCTCTTCCACAATAGCGGTAGCCGACCGCACGGTTTTCAGCCGCTCCTCGGTCACCTCTCCCACAATTCTGGCCGCCAGTGCGGGTCCCGGAAAGGGTATCCGTTCGGTGATATCAGGCGGCAGATTTAAAACCCTTGCCACCTCGCGAACACCGTCTTTGCGAAGCGTTTTCAAGGGCTCAAGGACCGCGTAGCCGTACGCCTCTTTCGGATCAATGCCGAGCTGCTCAAGAATATTATGCTGACGCTTGATTCCGGCCACGGTTTCTTCAATATCAGTCAATATTGTCCCGTGAAGCAGAAATGTAGCGTCGGTCTCTTTGACCAGCCTGCCGAACACCCTGGCGTAAAAGGTATCGGTCACGGCGTGACGTTTTTCCTCCGGATCGGTCAATCCCTTAAGGGCGGCCAGGAATTCGGCCTTCGCGTCAACCAGGCCCACCGGAATTCCCATCTTGGCGAACATATCGACAACCCGCTGCGGTTCGCCTTGACGCATTAATGCGCTGTCAATAAAGTACGTTTTGAGCTGCCGGCCCAACGCCCGGTGTGCCAATACGGTCACAACGGAACTGTCAACCCCGCCGCTCAATGCATTGATCGCCGTCGCATCGCCGACGGTTTCTTTGAGTTCATTAACCTGCTCCTCGATAAATGCCTTGTAGTCCATTTTGTTCTCTCCTTAAGTTCGCCTGTCAATAATCACCGGTTAAATAATACAGTCTTTTCTTAATTGGAATTTGCCCCAAAAGTCAAGAACAAAACAAAAAGTATCCAAAAATTTTAATCGCCATCGTCATGAGCAAAAGGGGGACCGGTACGGCCTGTCCCGATAAATCGGGATTCTGCCGACAGCCGGGTTGTACCCCTGTCCGGAGTAGCTCGAAGAGCGAAGACGGATGTACCCTTTTTGTGGTGACAGTTTATTTGTTTTATCTTTAACGTGGCTTGCCACGGGGGATGCGGGTGATATTTCCGCGATCCCTACACCTTTTGTTCGACCTTCACTTGCTTGGCCGGGGGTCTCATTTGCGACAGACCCCAGTCGACACTACCATCCCCGCCGGGATTTAACATTTACCTTAGTCCTGAGGCCTGAGACTTGAGACTTGAGGCTTGAGGGACAATTTGAATGTTCGGTTACTTAAATGGCGGCTGCCATCGGCGGTCCCCGTTGTGGTCTTCTTTTACTGGTTGGGTTCTAATTGATCGATCTGCAACTCTTCACGGGAAATACAATCGTGAAAGAGGGTCTCATGCTTTTGACCAGAGGGAAGGGCGTTGCAGCCCTCGTACGGAAGAGCAATTTAATTTTTCGTGTTCGCTTTATGCCTGTTGCGGCTTCGGTCCACGGTGTCAGAGATGCTCGCGATATTCCAATATCGCTGTGCTCTCTTCCTTGTGGACCTTGTCCTCACGACGGCCTAAATGCGAACAGAAAAGATTAAAGTGCTCTAACCGCAGTACATCCATTTTGGCAAGGTTTCTTTTAGTTCGTAGTTCATAGTTCATAGTTCATAGTTCGTGGTTCGCAGTTCGTGGTTCGTAGTTCGTAGTTCGTGGTTCGTGGTTCGTGGTTCGTGGTTCGTAGTTCGTAGTTCGTAGATTAAAAGGCAGGTGTTCAGAATGGTGTGCTGCGGGTTGCGAGGCGGGAAGCACAGGGGAAAGGAAAACTAAAAGGGGTCAGACACAATAGTGTTCGGCCCCAGTCTTGTAGGGTGGACCATGCCCACGCGGATTTTTTCTTTCGCCCCGATGGGGCTTTGAGATTGGAAGGGGCTTTGAAATGAATAATGATTAATGGGATAGACAGTTATCAGTTAGCAGTTATCAGTTATCAGTTAGCAGTTAGCAGTTAGCAGTTATCAGTTATCAGTTAGCAGTTAGCAGTTATCAGTTATCAGTTAGCAGTTAGCAGTTATTCTGTTTCGCTCTGTGAGCTTCCTTCTTCGTTATTTTGCTTCGCATAAAGCTACGCAGAAGCCAGCTATGGCGGACCGGCCGGCAGGACAGGCCGTCACTGTCACGGCTTTGTTAATTCGTGACGCGAATGCTTTACTTGACGTTTAAGCCCTTATCCCGCAGGTAGTTTTTTAACTGGGGTATATCAATCATGTGGAAATGAAAGACGGATGCGGCGAGCAGAATTGTTGCCCCGGCCTGCACCGCGTCATAGAAATCTTCCATTTTTCCGGCGCCTCCTGAGGCGACGATCCGGGCCGAACAGGCAGCGGCCATCGCCCTGATCACGGGAAGATCGTATCCCGTCCGGGCGCCATCTCCGGCCTTGCTGGTTGGCAGTATGACCGGAATCCCAAAGCCATCGACTTTTTTGGCCCACTCGATGGCATCAGCCCCCGTCGGTGTTCGGCCGCCGTCAATATAGACTTCATAGCCGGACGGCATTGATTCATTCACATCCACATCAATCGCCACGGTCACCTTTTCCGGGCCGAATTCGGCGACCATGTCTTTGATGATCTCGGGCTTGCGAAAGGCGGCGCTGCTGGTTGATATCTTGTCGGCTCCTGCGTTTAAAACCGCTGCTGCCGAAGCGACATCAGAAATGCCCCCTCCGACAGTAAAGGGAATGGTCGTAACCTCAGCGACATTGCTGACCACCTCGAGCATCGTGGGCCGGTTTTCAACGGTTGCGGTGATATCCAGAAGCGCCAGCTCGTCGGCACCAGCGGCGCAATAGGCCTTCGCGCACTCCACGGGATCGCCCGCATCACGAATGTCGACAAAATGAACCCCTTTAACGACCCGGCCATTTTGCATGTCAAGGCAGGGCATGATACTGATCTGTTTATCCATTTTCATTTTTCCTTTCTATACCCTTCAGGGTAGTATCCCGATGTATCGGGACGACCCACCATGGCCGCGACCCAACGGGGATTTTCAATCGCGATCACTATAATAGGTTCCTTTTGGGCGATTATAGACAGTGTTCCGGATTAGGCAAGAAAAACCTGTTTTTTCGATGCTGAAAACGCAGAAAACAGTAAATTCCGTTTCGAAGCTTTGGCCGCATTAGCCCCTGTGGCGGATGCGGTAGAGCAGGGCGAGGACTTCGGCGACGGCGGTGAAGAGTTTTTCCGGGATGGGCTCGCCCAGTTTGACGGTGGCGTGGAGTTCGCGGGCCAGCGCGGGCCGGCGGATAATCGGGACGCCGTTGAAGCGTGCAATCTCCTTGATCTTTTCACACATATGATCGCCGCCCTTGGCGACGACGATGGGCGTTTGCATGGTTTTCGGCTCATAGCGCAGCGCCACGGCGACATGGGTCGGGTTGACCAGTACGACGTTGGCCTTGGGCACATCCTGCAGCATTCGCTGCATGGCGGCCTGATATTGTTTTTGCCGGATCTTGGATTTGATTTCCGGCGCCCCTTCGGTGTCGCGGTGTTCGTCCTTGACCTCCTGCTTGCTCATCTTCAATCGTTCTGTATGTTTCCATCTGTGATACAGCCAGTCGCCGATGCCAATGACGGCCAGCCCCAAGGTGATCTGCAGGACGACCCCCAAAATCAGCCCGCCGATCTCGCCGAGCAGACTGCCGGCTGGTGTCCATTGCAAATGGGCCAATGTCGGAATCCTCTTTCTCAAATAAATCCAGACAATCGTTCCGATGAGAATCAATTTGAGAATCGAAAACAGCAGCTTGACCAGATTTTCGCCGGAAAAGAGATTTTTCAGCCCGGTCATGGGGTTCAGTTGTTCGGTTTTGAGTTTCAGGGCCTTTGTGGAGAAATTCAGGCCGCTGACCAGAACATTCGCCCCGATACTGGCGACCATCAGGACAAGCAAAAAGGGACTGATGACCAGGAGGACGTCGATGATTTTCTGGTTAATAAAGGCGTTAAATGCCTGGCTGTTTTCCAGCACCGCGGTCTGACAGGACAGGCCGTCGCGAATCTGATTCTGGCTCCACTTGACAAACCACGGGCCCAGCAGCGCCGTCGAACCGACCAATGCAAGCAGTGTCGCCGCGGAGAGCATTTCCTGGCTCTGCGGGACCTGGCCCTCCTCACGGGCTTTTTCTATCCGCCGCGGCGTCGGTTGTTCAGTTTTGTTATCATTGGCGGGCATCGATATTCCTTATAGGGGAATTAAGCGGTTTAGCCAAGTCGTAAATGTGGTGATGAAATTGGTTAAAAACGGGATAAACACGGCGAGCATTGCCAATCCCAACCCGACTCGCAACGGCATACTGAGAAACAGGATATTGGCTTCCGGTGCGACGCGGGCCATAAAGGCCAGTACGACCATCAAGAGCAAAAACGCTGCCAGCAGCGGGGCGGACATCTGCAGAGCCAGCATCAGCAGGGACGAACTGGCTTTCAGAACACTTGTGACCAGCACCTTGGCGTCAGGCGTGAGTCCCGGCTCAAACGCCTGGAAGCTGCGGCTGAGAACCTGAATGAGAAGATGATGACTGCCTGTTGCAAACAATAAAAAGATAAAGATGATTTCCAGCAACATGCCGAGCGGCTGGCCTTGTTCGCCGCTGAACGGGTCGAGAATATTGGCCATCGTCAGCCCCATTTGCCGTGCGATGATCTGTCCGGAAACACGCACGACGGCGAAAAGGCAATAGGCGACAAGGCCCATTGCCAGTCCGTACAGGAACTCATTGGCGATCAGCAGGATAACTTCAATCAATGCCATATTTTCGGATGTGAATTGACAGGGGGTGATTGCCGCAAAGAACGCACTGATCAGCAGGGCCATGATGACTTTGCTTCGAACCGGGATCGCTTGCCAGCTAAACAGCGGTGAAGATGAAAAAAAAGCGCCAATCCGTGTCAGGATCAGCACAAAGCCAAGCATTTTACCGGTGAGAAATTCCATCGACCGTTACTGTCCGTAGGACTGGACCTGCGAAAAGATTTCTGTTGTAAACCGGATTAGCACCTGCAGCATCCAGTTTCCGAAAATCAATATCGTCAGGCCGGCACCTACGAGTTTGGGGGCCATTGTCAGGGTCATATCGCGGATTTGGGTGACGGTCTGAAACAGCGAAACAATGATTCCGGAAGCCATGCATACGATCAGGATGGGTGCTGCGATGAGAAGCGCCGTTTCCATTGTGTGCCGACCGAGATAAATAATATAATCTACATCCATTATTTTGCCCTCTTTAGTTCAATGTACTGTATTTCATTTGAAACTTAGACTGAGCCCCTGCGACAGAATCCCCCAACCGTCCACAAGGATGAACAGGATCAGCTTAAACGGCAGCGAGATCATCACCGGCGGCAGCATCATCATCCCCGCACTGAGCAGTACGCTGGCGATGACCAAATCCAACAGCAAAAAGGGAATGAACATCAGGCATCCGATTTCAAAAGCGGTTCGGAATTCGCTAATGATGAAGGCCGGTGTGACAATATGCAGCCCCAAGTCGGTGACTTTCTCAGGCACGGGGACCTTGGCCATTTTGACGAACAGCGCCAGGTCGTTTTTTCGTGTCTGCCGGACCATAAACTCTTTCAGAATCTGTGTGGATTGCTCAATGCTTTCCTGCATCTGGATCTGATCGTCCAGATAGGGCTGTATCGCCTGTTCGTTGATTTGATAAAACGTGGGCGCCATGGTATAGAGTGTCAGAAAGATTGCCAATCCGAGGATTGCCGTATTCGGCGGGATATTCTGGGTACTCAGCGCCCTTCGCACAAAGCCCAGGACAATGACGATCCGTGTAAAGGACGTCGTCATCGCGATCAAGCTCGGCAGCAGTGCCAGCAGGGTAAACAGCACGACCAGTTTGACAGGGGTGTTCCAGTCGTTGGGCTGCTGGGTATCGGTGTCGCTGGTGGCCTTGTCCACAACCCGGAGAATGTCCGGTACCGAGGGCATTGTATTCGTCCCGGCCGGTTCGTCTTGGGCGAATGCGGCAGTTGTCAGGATTGATAGAAAAAACAAACCGCCCATAACCAGGAATGCGGATATTTTTGTTGTTTTATTCATGGCTGTGCTCCAGCGACTCGGTGACATCGGCCAATAATCGAATGCTGTCAGGGGTGCTGCTGAGCAGGTATTGTTTGGCGCCGAGTTGGACGATATGCAAGTGTTTTCGCGGGCCCAGATTGACGGTTTCCGTTATGATGATATTTTTACCTTTTGCCGGGTTCCATCGTCCTGAGAATTTTTTACAGTAAAACCAGACTCCCGCCCCGATTATCGCCACAAATGCGATCATCTTTGCCAGTTGCTTATAAAGATCACCTTGCAAGTCCCCGGATTTGAAATCCTCTTCCTCTGCCTCAAAGAGATCTTTGGTGTCCATCAGCGCAGGCGTTTTCGGCTGATCCGGCAAAGTTGCCAGGTCGTCATTTCGTGTTTCACTGCCTAAGCACGGCCGCAACAGGAGTTGTCCGACAATACTGACCAGCAACAGCCCTGACAGGAGTGCAATGCGTTTTTTCATAGTCCGGGTCTTTCCGAAAAACACTAAACTTATGTGTATGAGGTATGTGCAAATACTGTGCCGAAAGGAGATAAATGCGTTTTGGAGTCCGTGCGCAGGGTTTCCGCTGTCGGCATCGTTCAATTTACTTACCGGCGCCGTTGAAATGTTTAACAGCGGGATTATCTGGTTCTATTTGGTTTCGGTTAAGACGGCAATCAGAATGTGGTTGTTCATTGTCGTTTGACCGTTGCGGCCGACCCATTCCCCTCCGTTTGCGGCCCCCCAACAGTAAACGGGCCATTTCAGGTTTTCGGGGATTTGTGTGCGGATGGCATCGGCAACCGTTTTGGCACGCTGTGAGGAGACAATCCACTGCTGTTTGTCATTTTTGGCGTCCGCGGCCAGTCCCAAGACATAGAGGATCGGTTCCTGGTGGACGTAATCGGCCTTGAGTTGTTCGCACATCGTGGCGATTTTTTTCCGGTCGTCGGCGTCGATGTCCCAACTGCCCGGCTGAAATTCAATACCCGACTGCAGAAAGGTCTTGTCCATTCCGCAGATGTGAGAGGGGGATATTTTCATCATGCGTTCAACGTCCAGCAGGGCACGCCGGACCATTTCGGTTTCCGCATCAATCGATCGGTCATTTTCTTCATCCCGCCCCTCATCGATTCGGTATTTTGGCTTGGGATGATCCAGTTCCGGTCCGCTGTTTTGATTGATGAGAAAACCGGACAGACCAAAATCGGCGATGGCTGTTTTAAATGAATGATTGCCGGCCATAAATTTGTGTTCTTCAACCTGAGTGCTGGCTAAGCTTAACAGCATCACGAAAAAGGTCAACAGCAGTGTGATCATATCCGAATATGTAACGAAATAAGACGGGACGTGTGATTTCGATTCCTCCGGTTTTATGCTCATTCGTAAATACTCCTGTCCAGCAATGTAATTTCCAGTTGCCGTTTGCGGGGCGGTTGCCGCATGGTAGTGGCGCAACTGATATTGAACCGGGCCCTGTCAAGAGCGTGCTGGGTTGTCAGGTAGTCCATGACGGCAAGACTGCGTTGCAGGCCCAGCGACATCTTTCCATCCGGGCCATTTTCACTGATGACAATGCGTCCCGGCCGGTGTTTTAAGTAGCTGGCCAGGGAATTAAGAACCTCGCTCCCGCCTTTGGAGATTGCGTATCCCTGCCCCCAGAAAAAATCGTTGGATTCGATAGTGAAGACCTTCAAGTCCCGAAAGTCGAGGGGTTTTTTCTCTTTCATGAAATTCGTCGTCTGTTCCACGGCGTTTGAGGGAGCTTCAGCTCCTTCTGTCTGTTTGACTTCCTGCTTGGATGATTGTTTTTCGTACATTGAATCTTGTTTGTTTTTTCCGGACTGGTTGATCGATGGGAAGGCTTTGGCGAACGATTGCCCCAACGCCGGAAGTGTTTGTTCGTTAAATGAGGAAAAACTCAACAGCAGGACAAAAAACGTCAGCAGAAGGGTCATGCAGTCGCTGAACGTGACCATCCATTCCGGAGCGCCGCCGGGCTCTTCCTCCTCAATCGAAATATTCCTTTTCCCTGTCGACATCAGAGCGTTGCCTTGACTTCTTCCCGGTGGACGGGTGAGACGAATGACTGTATTCTTTCGCGCACCATTGAGGGGCTTCCTCCCTGACTGATGGTACAGATGCCTTCAATCGTCATTTCCATGGCGAGCCGTTCAGTTTTGGAATAAACGCTGAGCTTTCCGGCCAGCGGAATAAAGACCAGGTTGGCCAGACACGCGCCGTAGAAGGTTGTCAATAAAGCCACGGCCATCCCCGACCCAATCTGCTCGGGGTTGTCGAGATTTTGCAGCATCTGTACCAGGCCGATCAGGGTTCCGATCATTCCGAATGCCGGCGCCGAGGTTCCCATGAATTCGAGAATCTTTTTTCCGGCGGAGTGCCGCTCCTGGAGATACTGAACCTCCAGCGACAATATCTCGCGAATGCTCTCTTCGTCCTGGCCGTCCACCAGCAATTGCAGTCCTTTGCTGATAAAACCGTAACTGACCCGGCGCATCTGCTCTTCCAGCGCCAAGGCGCCATCTCGCCGGCTGATCGTGGCAAAATTGACCATTTGCTGGATAATTTCGCTGGGACCGGGGAGTTTGACCTGAAACGTTTTTTTTATGATTTTAAAAATGGCTAAAAACTGCCCCATTGAAAAATGGATCAAAACCGAACACAGTGTCCCGCCCAGAACAATGCACATTGACGGAATATGGAAAAAGACCATAGCGCCGCCGCCGGCGACAATGGTCCCGGCGATGATTGCCATTCCGACGAACAACCCGATAATCGTTGCTATGTCCATTTATTACTTTCCAACAGAAGCATCTGTTTGTTGTTTATGATCCTTTGGGATCAGCTTTTTTCATTTTAGTTCATTTCTTTGACATGTTTTAAATGCGCACACATTACGGAGGCCAGTTCCGGCTGATTAGCGGCGATCTCGGAGAGCAATTTGCCGGCCATGCGTTCATTCATATAATAGAGAATCTTAACGGAATCCTTAAGTTGATTGCCGGTGGCCATTGTGGTCATAATGCGTCCGGCCTGTGTGGCATCCATCTTTTCATATGTACTGGCCAGACGCTGAAAGTTGTCTTTTTCAAGGGCGTCGATTTCGGTCATTGTGTTCTTGAGGGCCGTTTCTTTTTGATGAATCTCCACAAGAGTCAGATTGAGCTTGTTTTGGAGCTCGTTGAGCCGGTCGATATCCTCTTGGAGGGACTGACGGGAGATCTCAATGCGTTCGGCTTCTGCGTCCATCGCTTTCTGGCGGTCTCGATGCTCTTTGAGCTTGCTTCGAATATCGTAGATCAGACTCTGCAGTTCGCGCTCGCTCAGTCCCGCTTCGTCCAGATTGGCCGCAGTTGGGGTCATCGACATAGTGTCAAAGAAATCCCTCTGCGATTCGGATCCCGTCTGTTGGGAATCAGCTTGTTTGGCCTGTTGCGCGGCGGCCGTAATGGATTTGTTTTTTTTAATGACCCAGCTTACGGTAAAGGTACTGGCGAAGCTGAGCAGGCCCGCCAACACGATTAGAATGAGTTGTGCCTTTTTCATAAGACGCCCCTTTCTATGCCTGTATTAAACATTTTCTTGCACATGCTGTCGTTATGTATTCATCCAACTGTTTTTGTTCCGCCTGATTAAGTTCTTTATGATAGCGGATCAGGGACTTGATCCTGAGTTGTTCCAGACTTTTTGTAAGCTTTCGCAATGTCATGATTGCTTCCATTTTCTTTTTTCGCTTCTGTTCGACCTGTTGAAGCGTTTGGCCGAGCGTTTTAATTTTTGCGTCGGTTACATGGGCATACTTCATACATTCCTGCTGCCCCTGCGTCCGCTGCTGAGGTTCCAACCGTTTCAGTTCACTGAACACCCCTCGCAGGAGGGTTTTCTGCATCATGATCTGTCCGCGAATCATGACAATTTGTTCCGTGATGCCCACCAGTTCCATCCGCGCGAAATCTTCCTGTTTTTTTTTGATGTCCAGCAGTCGTTGTAATGGCCAGATAAATTTTTTCACGCACGTTTCCTGTCAGAGATTATTTTGAAATCCTTTTCGGACCGGTGTTCTGCTGCGGCTTTCCTGTTCCCAGCATCTGATCCCATGCCTGCGTAATCGACAGCAACTGCTTGACGGTCTGGTCAAAGGGGCTAAGCTGCCGGACGGGCTGAATCAGGAAGTCCTGAATCCGGTTAATCAGCGCGACCGAGCCGTCGATCCGCTTATTGGCTCCCGGCGAAAACGCCCCGATATTGATGAGGTCTTCGGCGTCAGTATACGTGGCATAGATTTCGCGGAGTTTGCGGGCACCCATTTGATGCTCGGTATCGGTCACGGTATTCATCAGACGGCTGATGCTTTGAAGGATGTCGATTGCGGGGTAATGGCCGCGATCAGCCAGCTTACGGCTCAACACAATGTGACCATCCAGCAGGGAGCGGGCGCAATCAGCCACCGGGTCATTCAGGTCATCGCCCTCGGCCAACACCGTGAGGATACCGGTGATGCTGCCATGCTCACTGCAGCCAAGTCGTTCGACCAGTTTCGGCAGCATTGCGAACGTGCTGGAGCAATATCCTTTGGTGGCCGGCGGTTCACCGGCGGCCAGTCCGATTTCACGATGGGCCTGGGCAAGCCGTGTCAGCGAATCCATCATAAACAGGACATCGCAGCCCTGGTCCCGAAAGTATTCGGCAATCGTGGCGGCTACGGCCCCGGCTTTCACTCGCTGCGTAGCGGCGGCGTCCGAGGCGGCGACGACTACGACACTTCGTGCCAGTCCTTCGGGACCTAAGTCTTTTTCGAGAAACTCCCGTACCTCTCTGCCGCGTTCACCGACCAGCGCTACGATATTGATATCCGCCTCGCTGCCATTGGCGATCTCGCCGAGAAGTACACTTTTGCCGACGCCGCTTCCGGAAAACACGCCGATACGCTGTCCCTTGCCGCAGGTTAAAACACTGTCAATGGCGCGAATACCAAGGGGCAAGGGCTGGCGGATCATTTTACGGCTCAGCGGCGGCGGGCTGATATTGTCAATCGGCCGGTGTTCGGCGGCTTGCAGCGGGCCTTTGCCGTCGATCGGGCGGCCAAGCCCATCTAATACACGGCCCACAATGCTTTTATGCAGGGCGATGGTACGTGATTGGTTCAATGCGGTGACCGCGTCGCCGGGCCGGATTCCTTCGATGGAATCCAAGGGCAGCAGAATCAATCCGCCGGGACGAAATCCAATGACTTCGGCCTGGATGTGCTGCTGATTGCGAATCCGAATTTGACACAGTTGTCCCAGCCCGACATCCGGCGGGCCGCTGCTTTCAATGGTCAATCCTGAGACATGCACCACCGCGCCCTTGAGGGGGGCAAGGTCGACGCTGTTCAATGTCGAGTGGAACTGTTCAAAGTCCACCGAAAGCGAGTTGTCTAATGAGAGTGTCATTTCTCTTCTTTCGTTACGGTGTCTTTTGTTTGTAAAAGGGCGCCAGCGACCTGTTTGAGGTGTTCTTCAATCAGATAGTCGATCACGCCGTGGTCTGTTTCGATAATACATTCCGCAGTGCCGACCGAGGCATCGTCGGTAAAGCGAACGCCTTCGGGTGTCGTGAACCG
The DNA here is from genome assembly GCA_029858345.1 of Phycisphaerae bacterium. Taxonomy (GTDB): domain Bacteria; phylum Planctomycetota; class Phycisphaerae; order Sedimentisphaerales; family Anaerohalosphaeraceae; genus 4572-13. The sequence continues at coordinate 59,761 of JAOUFG010000001.1, read as the reverse complement.
GTTGGCGTCGGTCAGTTGCTGCATCGTTTTTAAGTCATTCGGATTCAATCGAATCGTAACCTGTTTGGATGCGGGCACTTTCTGTAATGCTTGTAAGACGATCTTTTCAATATCGTAATTTTGTTCGTTTCTGTCTTTGGCGAGAATCTTAGACGCAATTTCAATACTGAGACGCACGATCTGTTCCTTATGGGAAAGAAGCAGTTCTTCGGTGTATCGTTCAAGCTTTTCGGCGGCCTGCTGGAGGATATTGCACAGTCTATCCATTTCTTGTGTGTCGCGGGTCTGCGTCTCTGCCGCGGGGGCTGCCGGGTCCGTGTCCTGTTCGGTGTTTTCTTGGATGATCCGGGCGGATTGAATCGGCATATTCAGTTGTAAACTCATCGCGGCCATAACCTCTTTAATCCTCCTCTTCAATAAAGAGCAATTCCCCGGCTTTGTTAGCTTCGTGCATCGGACGGACGACTTCCTCGCGGGCCTCTGCAATGTCCTTTTTCCTTGGGCTGCCCATGAGAGAGACCTCTTCTTCGATCATCTCTTTCATGCGTTCGGAGATATTCCCGTAGATCTTCTCGGCGACGACCGCATCGGCACCATGCAGTGCCTTGGCCAGGATCTTGACTTCTATCTTTCGCAGAATTCCCTGCAGACATTTATCTTCAATTTTCGGGATATCCTCCCAGGTTACCATCAGTGCCCGAACGATGTTGGCAGCCACATCGTCTTTGCCCTCAATCGTTTCCAAAAGAGCGTCGCGTTTTTCCTTTTTCATGCCGCCAAGAACTAATGCGATTTGCCTGAGGTTTGCGGTGGCGGTCTCTTCTTTCGGTTTCGTGCTGACCTGCTGAGACTGCATTTCAATGAGGTTTTTATGAACCATCTCACCAACCCGGATCACGGTTTGCCGGGAAACGGTTGTTAATTGAGTCATCCGCCAGACAGCCATCTGGGCTTTCGGCTCATCAAAGTAACACAACACCTCTGTGCCAAGTTTAGGCGGAATTTCCGATAAAACGATGGCAATCGTCTGGGGCGATTCATTCTGGAGGATGGATGCCAGGTGGAACGCCGGCGCATCTGAAATGATGACATAGGGATCACGCTGGATCACGGCCTGCTGCATTTTGTTTTGCAGTTCAGTTGCTTTCTCCTTGCCTGCGGTATCCTGCAGCAGGGAGCTTACAAAACGCTTAATATGCAATCCTTCGCTTTTCGGTTGGGTTAGCTCAACATAAAACTGTTGCGCAACCTCAGAAGCCTGCTCGGCGTCCACCTTCCCTTTGAGGTCCAGTTGGGACAGTTCCATAGCAATTTTCTGGATGACTTTCTGCGATTGGCCCTTCAGGAGTCCCATTGCGGTGGATGCATCGAGCGTCGTCAGCAACAAAGCCGCTTTTTGAATACCTGTTAACGTCATGGGCTAGGCGTCCTCTGAAAGCCATGATGAAAAGAGTTGGCGGATTTGCTCGGGGTTTTCACGCAGCTGGTAGTTAATCTGGTTGCGCACCGTTGCCATGGTTTCGTTGCTGCTGCCGGTCAACATCGGGTTGCCGGAGAGCGAAAGGGCATGCGGCGAGTTGGAGGCGCTTGCTTGCGAGATTGAGACGGCTGCTTGTTTCCCGGCATGGGTGAAGATTTTCAAAACGAGCAATCCGCAAATCGCAAAAATGCCCATCGAAGACTGACGTGCAATCTCTGCGAAGGGAGCCAGCTTTTCAAATGTGGTGGGTTCATCGTTAAAGAGGACCGCCTGCGGCCGGTTAAACTCCACATGTTTGACGCTTAGATTGTTATCAGCGATCAAATCGGGCCCAACAGCAACCCGGACAATCTCTTTTACATCCTCCACTGTCATAATCAGTTCCGGCTGGCCCGCTTCAGCGGCGGCCGCCTGACCATCGGACTCTGCACCCTCGGCTGCAGCGACTTTTTCTTTGGCCAGATCGACGATCACAGCCACGGACCAGGCGGTTACTTTTCCGGGGACCGTGGCGGTTGTTGTTGTGGTTTCCGGGATTTTATTGCTCGTCGTTGTTGTCTCGGTTGATTCCGTATTGCCCGGCTGAGTTTCATTGCCGTCCGCATCCACTGAAGCAGGTTGGACGTTTTTTATTGTCTCGCTTGATTCCTCGACCGGAATCCCTTTTTCGTAGGTTGTTTTAACGACGGTTTCCTGGGTCATGTCAAGCGTGGCCTGAGCGATGACGGTTGCCCGGCCAGATCCCAGGACGGCCTCCAGCGACCGTAAGATGTTGCCGGTCATTTCCTGTTCGACGCTGGATTTGTAGTCTTTATAATTATTGGCCCCGGCTACCAAACCGTTGTCCGGTGTTTGTGAACTCAACATCCGGCCGTTGCTGTCCGTGACGGTTACGTGTTCGGACTGAAGGCCTTCAATGGCGCCGGCGACCAGATTTGAAATCGCGGTGACGGTACCGGCGCTGAGTTGGTAACCGGGTTTAAGGCGGAGCATGACCGAGGCGGTCGCCGATTCGCCTTCTGAAACAAACATCGTCTGTTCAGGGCGAACGATGTGGACGCGTGCGAATTCAACACCTTCAAACACCTGGATCGTGCGGGCCAGTTCCCCCTGGATGGCCCGGTTATAGTTCATTTTCTGAACCACCGGACTGACGCCGAGTTTCTCGTTGTCAAAAATCTCATAGCCCGGCTCACCGCTGCGGGGCATCAGGCCGTCGCGTGCCAGGGCCGCGCGTAAGGTATGGATTTGATCGGCGGGGGCGTAAATACTGGAACCGTTGCCGCGGATTTCATAAGGAACATCTTTCTCGCTGATCTTTTCGGTGATCTTGGCGCTTTCTTCGATGCTCAGATTTCCAAACAAAAGCCGCATGTCCGGCCGGGTAGCCCACTTGGTCAGGAGTGTTCCGGTCAGTACACATGCGATGACGATGGCCGCCAGCAAGGCCTTTTGAACCAGACCGATCTTATTCCAAATTGTATTTATCTGCTGAAACAGTGCTATACCACCTATCTGTTAAGTCACAATACCCTTATTGCTGCCGAAGTATCAGATTTGCATCCGCATCGTTTCCTTGTATGCTTCGACGAGTTTATTTCGAACGCCCACGAGCATCTTAAAGCTCATGTCCGCCTTGGCCACATCCGCCACAACTGAATTAATATCCTGCTGTCGGCCGCTGAGCAGGTCGACGATGGACTGGTTGGCTTGTCCCTGTTTCTCATTGACCTTGTCAAGGGACTGTTGGACGGCGTTTCCAAAATCAACCTTCGTCCCCTGTGGTGCGTGAACGGTTTGCAATGAGGGACGAAGGGCCTCTGTTTGTTGTAGATTTGCAATAGCGGGATTAAATTGTACGGACATTTTTGACTTCCTGTCTTTATCTTAACAACTCTAAACTGCTTTCAACCATTTTCTGATAACGCCTCAAGATGGCCGCATTGGCCTGATATGCCCGGCTGGCCGCATTCAGATTGACCATTTCAGATGCCCAATTTACATTTGGCATGGACACATAGCCGTCTTCATCTGCGTCAGGATGACCGGGGTTGAATACTTTCTGAAACGGGCTTTGGTCCTGGACAATATCTTTGATGTCAACGCCGCCGCCATCATCGGTATTCGTCTCAAATTCAGCAATCAGCCGACGGTATGGCTCTCCATTGCCGGCGTCAGTGGTTTGAATGTTAGCCATATTCGAACCAATCAACTTCATCTGACGGTCATAGGCACGCAGGCCCGACGTCGCGATGTCAATCGTACTGAATGAGTTAGGGTCAACTTTCATGGTTTTGGGTTCTTTCTATAAATTTAGAACTTCATGGCCTCGTCCATTTGCTGATATTTCTTTTTCAAAACCAGCATATAGGCCCTGTGCCGCAGGGAGTTTTTGGCCATTTCCCCGACTTCGTGATCCAGCCCCACATCACTTCCAAATTCGTTGATAGGGGTGTCTTCGGGCTGAAAAATCTCGGGTTTTAGGGTGTCCGGATCAAACGGCCCCTGTTTGTCCAGCGCTTTTGCCAGAACTTCTTCAAAGTCGATTTCCGACCGGCGAAAACCGTCTGTGTTGATATTGGCGATATTATTTGCAATGGTCTGCTGCCGCAGGGATTCGGCTCTCATTCCCGCGGTCAGAAGGTCCATCACAGTCGAATCATGAATCACGATTATTTCTCCAATCATTGTTCGGATTAGATAAAGCTACACTCCCTCAAGACAGCAAGAATTATGCCAAAATAGTGTAATGGCGATGTAAACCGGATTTCTAATTCAAAAACAGTGTTTTTTTGGTTTTGGCGGCATACAGTGAAGAATAAAGAAGTCTTTCAATACGTTTGTTTTTTTGACAGACCCTCCAAAGGTGTCTAAAAAACTAAAAAATCATTAGGATTACTCAAAATCCGCGAAATATAGCCCTCAAACGGATATTTTTTCCGGAAAAGTACGTATGAAAAGTGAGATTTCCCCAAAAGAACGAGCGGCTGAAAAATGCCGGCTAATTTTATAACTATATTATGAATATGAGGTTACAGTCTTTGTGGAAAAGGCGGGGGCAGGGATGGCATATTTTTTGCTACATTCAATTGGGTACTATAGATTAAGAATAATACCCTTTAGGGTAATAAATTTCCGCGAGGACGGCTCTAAAGGCTTTTGAAATAGAGACATAGCTGCGCAGGGAGCGCAGTTTTTTAGTAGAGCTGGTATATAAATATTATATATAGGAGTTTACAGGATATGCCGGAAGCAACTTCGCTTGCACACATGTTAGGGCCGGTTAATTTGGCTCATGAAACAGGCAGAAACCTTGAATCTCAGGGTTTAATGCGTCAATCGCGGCCGAACCGGGCTGATTTAATGACAGACGGTGAGATCGCCGAAAAGCCGAGCCGGTCTGTCCAGAAAAAAGAAGGGGCGCGCGACGATTTTGATAAGGTTCTGTCGCGGAAGATAGACGGACAATGCGAACAAACGCTCGATGAGTGTCCTCAGCAGAAGACGGATGCGGCGGAACCGGTTGAAGAAAATCTGACTGAACAGACAAACTCTTCAGTTCTCGTCTCTGAAAATAATCTACTTGAGAACACGGATGAACAGATCGTATTTGAATATGCGGTCGCCGAAATAAGCAATCCATCGGAAAATGCGGATAGCCCGCAAACGGCTCCCATTACGGGTGTTGTTGTCGAAGCGGGCAATCCTCCGGCTTCGATTGCAGGCGTCGTTGGTGAAACTGAGACCTCTCAAAGTCAGCCGAACACCCAGCCGCTTGCTCAGGCGCAGGGGGCGGCGGTTCCTTTACCGGAATCGCAGAAAAGTGAAGGTCAGGAAAAATCGGCCTCTGCGAGCAGCACCGGCGGGAAAGAGGTGTCTGTGGATGAAAAACAGGCCCATATCCCGAAACCGGCTACGACAGAAAATATGGCGGCGGCCCAGGATAATAATGATACAGAGGGCAAGCAGCCCCCGTCACCGGAGGCGATGACGCAGACGCGAAAACCGCTTAGCAGCACCCCGGAGTCAGAAACTCCGCAATCGGATCAGGTGAATCGGGACAAACCGATTCATCCTGGCGCTGTTGTTCCTGTTCAGGGCCCTCGAGGTGAACAACAGCGGGATTTCCAGTTGCAATCAGACACCCCGACAGCAGCGGGGCCATCTCAAGAGAAAACACACGACATTAAGGAGTCCAAAACGGTTCCACTTGAAGCGGCACCTGTCTCCGGCGAGCACGACGGGGTTCCGAAAGGGTTTGAAATACGGAATGTGCAATCCATGCTGCATAGCGCTGACCCGTCAGAAAACGCCTCTCCTGCCGCATTGGAAGCCCCTGCCCGTACCGGGGTTCATGCCGTTGTTCCACAGGCGGAAACAACAAAGCCGATTGATCAGATACTGCAGCACTTAAGCTCGGTCAGTGTGTCCGGTCCGCAGCAACGAATCCAGTTGACACTGACCCCCGAACATTTGGGGACCGTTCGCATTACATTTAACCGGACAGAGGATGAGGTTGTTGGACTTCTTGAAGTTCAGAAAAACCAGACGCGCCGAGAGGTTGAACAGGCCCTTCCTCAACTGATTTCGGCGATGCAAAACAGCGGCGTCCAAGTGCGGAGAATTGAAATTGTCCGGTGGGATCCCGGCCGGGACGGAATAATAGAGGACGAGGCCGCCAATGGGCCGGATTATTCAGGGGCAGACCAATTTCGTGATGAATCGTCGACGCATTCGTCCGAGTCCGAGATGTTCGGGAATCCCCGCTCTTTTGGACGCGGCCCAAGATCGTCACAATTCGAAGATATTTCCGGCCGGGAAAGTCGGATATATGATGTCGGTATTACTGAGGATGGCTTAAATATGTTTATCTGAGATATCTTATAGGACGATGGAAAAATGCCCATCAATCGGCTGATGACGATAAAAACTTTAGGAAAAATTGCTCAATTTTATAAAAAAGAGAAACTTTTTTGATTTTTATCTTAAGAACAGGCAGGAACAGACGAGAATGATGTTGAGGTTTGAAATAGATTCTGTTTATCAGAAAGCAATGATGCAGATTCAGCCATCGGACAATTTAGCAAATGCTTATACGACAAAGTTGTCGCAGGAAAATCAGCAGCGAAAAATCGCTCCTATGGATGCGGTTGTCAATGAGCTGGGTCATGAATTAGCTTCGGTTATTCATCGCTCTCTTGAGCAGTATCAGGTGGATCGTTCTGAAAAGATCCAACAGGCCAGGCAAGCGATCGCCGAAGGCCGGCTCGATACACCTGAAGCCATTGAAGCCGCGGCGGAAAACCTTCTTTTGTTTGGTATCTAAAACAACCGCCTTGCCTGTGCAGGTCCGATATTCAATTCAATCCCCGTGTCTATCAATCTCGGTATCGCATAATCTCTGAGTTGCGACCTCGAACGCAAGAGACCAACACCCTCCTTAAGGACACTCATTTTCTGCATATTATACCCTTTGGGGTAATAAATTTCCGCGGGCTGAACTCTAAAGTGCTGCCGTGAAACTACATAACCGCGTATCAAGCGCAGTTTTTTGTTGGGAGTGATATTATTAACATGTTCTGTCAGGACGACAGACAGTGTTTTTTTGAGTTACCTTAAATGCGTCCTTTTCTGGATCCGATAAAAAAGCTGAATGAGATGCGTCAGACGGGCATTTTCATCTTTTTTTCTTCGTCCGGATAAATAACTTAAGAGATCCTGAAGTGTTCCGATAATGGAGTTAGAACCGATAAGAAAAACACCGTTTTTATCGGGTTGCCAAAGCAGGTCGAAATAAGCGGTTAAAAAATGGATCATGGTAAATTGTGGTAAGGAGACTGTATTATGTTAGCGATTAAGAACAACATTATGGCCGAGAATGCTGCCAGGCATCTCGGGAGAAGTTACGATGCATTAGCTATATCGGTAGAGCGGCTATCTTCCGGTTTAAGGATTAACAGCGCCAAGGATGACGCTGCGGGTCTGGCCGTTCGCGAGTTGATGCGGGCGGATGTTGCTGTGACACAGCAGGGTTCGCGAAACGCGCAGGATGCGATCAGTATGCTTCAGACCATGGAAGGTGCTATGGGGTCGATCGACTCGATCCTGATTCGATTGGCCGAGTTGGCCGAACAGGCCGCGACGGGGTCTTATTCTGATCAGCAGCGAAACATTATGAACAACGAATTCACACAGATGGTCGCCGAGATCAATCGTATTGCATCGACGTCAAGCTTTAACAGCGTCAACATGCTCAACAGTGCTTCCGGTAACATTAGTGTTCACTTTGGCGTCGGATCATCCATCACAGTAAACTCTGTTGATGTTCAGACTTCGGCACTGGGTCTTGACAGTGCTACTGTCAGTACGGCGGCAAATGCCGCGATTGCCCTGGGTCTGGTCGATACCGCGATCCAACTCAAGGACAGCGCACGGGCCAGCTTGGGTTATATGATGAACCGTCTTGAAAGCACCAATGAGGTGTTGAATATCCAGGCAGAAAATATGATGGCTGCTGAATCACGCATTTCGGATGTTGATGTTGCGACTGAAATGGCTGCCATGACGCGTAACCAGGTGCTTTCGCAGGCCGGCGTTGCGATGTTAGGACAGGCCAATGCTATGCCTCAAATGGCACTAACCCTCTTACGAGCATGACATCTTAGACTTCTTACCATAATACGGGGTGGTCTGGTAATGGTAATAGCCAGCCACCCCAATGGTAAGGGCCCTGTCCTTCCGGCATCTTCTTGAATCAATTGAAAGTAGGGATTAACAATCTGGAGTTCCGGGATGAATGCTGCAATCGCCTATCAGGAAACGGCTGTAACAACGCAAACAAAAGGAGGATTGATCGTACTATTATACGATGGAGCGATCTGTTTTCTAAAAAAGGCCGGCCAATGCATTGGTCAGGAGGATATTGCCGGCAGAAATCGGAACATTGGCCGCGCGCGGAATATCATCTTCGAGTTGAACAGCACACTGGATCTTGACCGGGGTGGAAGCGTCGCTCAGAATCTGCGGTCCCTTTACAATTTCATCTGGCGGTATTTGGGGGATGCGAATATTAAAAACGATACGCGGATGCTTAAAGAAATAATTGCCATTCTGGATAACTTAAGACAAGGATGGGAAGAAATTACCCGACACACTCAAAGTACCCGCTTGCCAAAGAGCCGGGCTCTGTAGATTACAACTTTCTTCACTCATCCGCAGAATATCCGGAGTATTGTCGTTCATTTCCCTTTTTTGCTTGTCTCACCCGATAATAAAACGGTGCGGAATATTGATTGGCTGACACGGTGACACATATCCTGCATAACCCCTAAATTCATCATTTTTTATCTCTTACCAAAGAGCTGTTTTTTTTTGGGAAAGCGGGTAATTTTTTTTGCCTCGTTGTTTTCAGATACTACCAACATTATCCCATTCACTATCGGTCCTTGATGAAAGCGTCGTTTTAAGCCGCTTTAATTGCCTTAAGCCCCTGTTTAATTGCCTCGATAATAGTTTCATGTGAACCCGTGGAGACAGGTTTTGTTAGGTAGTCAAAACGGATTGTTGGCAGAAAGGACCCTGACAGGGGACTCAAAACATTATTTTTTTAGGAGACACAGCGTATGTTAGTAATCAAGAACAACATTATGGCACAAAACGCAGCACGGCATCTTGGCAACAGTTATGACAGTCTGGCTCAATCGATCGAACGGCTCTCTTCCGGTCTTCGGATCAACAGTGCCAAAGACGACGCCGCAGGGTTGGCGGTTCGTGAACTCATGCGGGCGGACATTGCTGTGACACAGCAGGGCTCCCGCAATGCCATGGACGCCATCAGTATGCTGCAGACGATGGAAGGCGCCATGGGCACCATCGACTCGATTCTGATTCGGATGAAAGAACTGGCTGAACAAGCCGCGACGGGTTCTTATTCTGATCAGCAGCGAAACATTATGAACAATGAATTCACACAGATGATCGCTGAGATCAATCGTATTGCAACAACGGCCAATTTTAACAGCGTCAACATGCTCAACAGCGCTTCCGGCACCAACACCATCCATTTCGGCGTCGGATCATCCGTCACAGTAAACTCTGTTGATGTTCAGACTTCGGCACTGGGTCTTGACAGCGCTTCGGTCACCACAACGACAAATGCTGCGGCTGCCCTGGCTTTGGTTGATACCGCGATCGAGCTTAAGGACAGTGCTCGCGCCAGCTTTGGTTATATGATGAACCGTCTGGAAAGCACCAATGAAGTCCTGAACATTCAGGCCGAAAACATGATGGCTGCCGAATCGCGCGTTTCGGATGTGGATGTTGCGACCGAAATGGCTGCCATGACACGCAATCAGGTGTTGGCACAGGCCGGCGTTGCTATGCTGGGCCAGGCCAATGCAATGCCGCAGATGGCGCTGAACCTTCTCGCATAAGCAGTAAAGACAGGGATGAACAAATGAACAGAAGACAGTTGCGGTCAATAAGGCGGTAACTGTCTTCTGTCAAGTCTCTGAAGAGGCGCACGGAAGCAGATGTTTTCCGGCCTTATGAGAGTGGGGATGACGCTATCTCACTTTGGGGAATCAGGATATGAATGGAATCAAGGTTTATCAAGAGACGGCTGTTTGCACTCAAAATCGCGGGCGACTGGTCGTGATGCTTTATGACGGTGCGATTAATTTTCTGAAGCAGGCCATTGCGGATCTGGAGCGAGAGGATTATGCCTCCAAGGGAATTCGCATTGCCAAGGCGACGGATATTATTATTGAACTCAATACAGTCCTGGATATGGACAAGGGCGGACAAATCGCACAAAATCTTCGCTCTCTGTATAATTTCATACACCGACATCTCTCTCAGGCCAATCTCAAAAAAGATGCCGCGATGATTCAGGATGTAATAAATCTTCTTCAGGAATTAAAGCAGGGTTGGCAGGCTGTTGCTGATTAATCACTCAAACAGACCGATGGCCTGTTTAAAATATCAAAAATCAAAAATTTGTAAAATTACCCCTTAAAAATGTCGAAAAATGCATGCGTTGTCGGGCCAAAAGCACCCTCAACGTGGCTTTGGCTACGCCTGCGGCGATTTTGGCCCTGCCGCCTTGGCCTCGGACTTTTCGCTTGGTCCCATCACGTCCCGGTTATTAGGATAGGCCCTTACATTTTTTCAATTTTCGGGGGAGCTTTCATTTCCTGTTTCGCGGTGTCCCGTGGATGTGTGAAAATCTGACATCTGAACATAATCGGGATATTATAAACCTTTTCAAACTGTGTTATTGGGCAGAAAATCCCCGTTTTTTCCTTGTGGCACATTTTTTGCTCCCTTGAAACCCGTCGAAATAGTGCGCCTCTTGCGTGTATGCTGGGTATGTGAGACAAAGCGACAGGATTATGACGGAAAACAGAGAGAATAATGCCGAAGAACCGGAGCTGAATCGGGTAGCGGACGATTCGGAAACCGTTGCTGAAAAGCTTGCGGCGGGGGTGTGCCAACAGAAACCTTCACAGGGGCAAAGCTTTTCTGACAGCTCATTGTCTGAAAGTACGCGACGAATTATTATCGCTGCGACTAAGCTGAACCGGGGCTATCGTCCATCCCGGAGAGCTTTCGTCGGGGTTGGCATCATATTGGCCGGCTTTGTTCTCTTTCAGATTACACATCATCTCTACAGTCCGATTGGTCCTGCAGAGGTTTCTGCACAATCGGACCGGCAACCGCAAGAACCGCCGGCACCGGCGTACAATGGTTCATTTCAGAAAGAGGCGCCGACATTGCCGGCGCCAGGGGCATCGATGAATATCCGCATTGACACACAGACCGCAGAGACCCTCGACAAAGCGGTTTCGATTCAAACAGCCCGGTTGCTGTACCAACGGCAGGACTATAAAGAAGCCTATTATGTATATGATAAACTCCGGGCTAACGTAACCGGCAATGGACTGAGACAACAGTGCCTCAGAGACTGGCTGGGTCTTCAGATGGCGTTGTCTGTTCAAAAGACAAAAGATCAGGACCTGATGGGGCCGTTGTTTACAGAGGCCCTGCAAAGCCGGTCGCTCGTTGTGCGGGCGATGGCCCATTATCATCTGGCGTTTATTCAAAACCACCATCAACAATTCTATGAATCACGGAACCGGGCCTATCAGGCATTGGCTCTTCTGAAATCGTTTGAAAAACACATGCCGGCAGCTATGGAAGCGGATTGCTATTTTATCGCCGCGGAGGCCCTTACCCGTCAGGTTCTGAAAATGAACGATCTGAACGCCGAATTGCCGACGGCATCCTGGACGGGTTCGATGGAGCCGTATGTGTTACCGATCACGGACCAGAGGCAGCTTTCTGAATTGCTTATGGCTGGTATGGAGCAAATGGACGAAGCGGCACTGATGCCCAAAGTGGACTTTTTTCCCAACCGAAAGGCCGGTGTCCAGTGGTCTGTTCTCTGTCGGGATGTTCAGTTGGAGCAACTTTTTTGGGGATTTGCTTCGGAGGCGGACCTTGGAGTCAGTTGGGGCAACGGGCCTTCTAAGTTGCGTACTCAACCTGTCACCATCTATCTTCCCTTTGTCGACCGATTGTATGTGGCCGAGGTCATTTCCGCGAACGCCGGTCTGATTTGGCAATACGACGGCCAAAAGGGAATAATTTACGATCCGGCCAGCTATAGCGATTTCAGCGATTTGAAAGGGGTTCTTCTTAAAGAAGCGATTGCCATGTGGCAACGGTTTCAACTGCATTATCGAAGCGACTTACGAATACCGAATGCGCAATTTTGTTTAGGACAGCTTTATGCCATGGCCGATGAGACGCCGATGGCCCTTGGCTCTTATAAGCTGCTGACGGCTCGGTCTGAAAGCAGTGCGTTGGTTCCCTATGCTCTCCTCGGTACCAGCGAAATCAAAACCCAGATGAAGGATTACGCCGGTGCCAGAGCGGATTTGAATGAACTGCTGGTCCGGTATCCCGATTGCATGGTGGCCGATAAGGCATTACTGAGTTTAGCTGAAACGACGCGCATCAGCGGCCTTTATCAGGAAGCGGTAGCTTTTTACGAACAGATCATTCGTCTGAATATCAACGATGAATCCCGCCGGACCGCGTTGTTGGGGCTTGGGCAATGTGCGTTTGAATCCGCAGACCACGAAGCGTCGGTCAAGTGGTTTGGTCAGGCCATTGAAGCCATGGCAGGCACGTCGGATGACCGTCTGGGGCAGACCTATCTGATGGCGGGGCGGTCGTTTGTTGAGCTGAAACAATATGAAAAGGCCGCCGCCGCGTTTCGGATGGCATTGGGCGGTATCCTGGACAGGCGTGACCATGTGCAGATTGTTCTTGAACTGGTTCAGGCCGAGTGTATGCAGGAAAATTATCTACGGGCACTGACAATCTTGGAAAGCATCCCGGATGAAAACTTAAATCAGGAAGATTCGTGTCAGATACTGATTGCCAAGTCAACGATATACCGGGCTATTGACCTTATAGATACGGCCATTACGCTTCTACGCCGGCGTATTGAATTCATTGCTGACGCCGGCTTGCGTGCGAAATTAACGCTTGAATTAGCCGAGTGTTATATGCTCAATGGTGATCTTCGAGTGGCTCAAAAAGAGCTGGAAGATGCCATCTGTGATTTGCCGCTTGGCTATGATACACAGTGCGGCGGTTTTTTGCTGGCAACGATTGCATTTCAACAGGGTCAGTATGAGAAGGCCCAAAAGCTGTGTCTTGGAACACTGCGGACGCAGATTAAAGACGAATCCCTTCGCACAGAGGTTTCTGAACTGTTGGGGAAGATCTATATGAAACAGAACGATTATGACAATGCTGCGCTCGCTTTCGCGGGCGCCTTGGATCAGGATACGGTGCAATGAGGGTTCAGGCAACCATCACACTTTGTTTAGGAATCGTGGCCTGTCTTTACGGTGCGTCGTCGGCGGTACAGGGCACCGGGGATCCGGGCGACGTTTTGCAAAAGGAAACTCCGATTGAGGCACCGATCTCGCGCGAAACGGTTCAGACGAAGCCGGACTACCGCGACCTGCGTCGCCAATTGATGTGGGATCAGGTGGAATGGGTTGAGGAGCCCTTGGCGTCGTCAAAAAACGATACGTTGGACGGCTTGATTCGCCAATTGCAATCGCTGGAAGTCCCCCAAAAACCAGTAACCCAGGAGCCAAACGAGCCCGTGCCGCCTGCCGCGGACGCCGCACCGGATTTTGTGTTGCCCGAAGTGCCGTTGGCAGGGGAGAAAAGTGAAAAAACGGCGCTGAAAAATGAACAGGTCCTCACGCTTGAGAAAATTGATACGGCTGTCAGTCCTCTCCAGTTGGCAGATGTTCTCTATCGTCTGAACTATTATGAACTGGCCTTTAAGAGCTACTGCACGGCGGAAGGGCAGTTTGCTGAGGATGAAAACCACACCGCGGATCATCAGTGGATTTTATTTCAAAAAGCCAATTGTCTTCGCGGCATTGACCTTGACGAGGCAATACGGCTTTATCGTGAGTTGATTAACACCTTTCCAAATTCAAAGTGGGCCGCTGTGGCAAGCAGTCGGCTGAAAATGATCGCGTGGAGCCAGGCAAACCCGGTTGAGGGGTTGCCTGGGATCGGAACCAATGACGCAGACAGATAATAACACATTTTATCAGGCGCTGATTTTGACAGCGGATTCAAAGCGGGCCTGTACGCTGTTGGAGGTATTGGCCAAGCGGAATTTGCGCGGCACCGTTGCGGTTACACTGAAGTCGGCGAAAATGCTGCTGGATCGCCATCACTGGAACCTGATCTTTCTTAGCACGGAGTTTGGAGCGGTTTCTGACCGGAACAATGGTTTTGAGATTGTCCGGCACATTCGTCAGGAGCATCCGGAGATGCCGATTGTTATGAGCAGCCCGACGGATTCTTCCGAACACGCCCTCAAGGCCATGCGGTTTGGCTGTGTCGATTTTCTTACCGAACCGCTGACGTCCGATGCGATTCATACCGTGCTGGATACGTATTTGCCGAACCATCCGACCCATGTGATGGAAACGGTTTACTCCGACGACCGGAAGACCCTTCCGATTATCGGCACCAGCGCCGTGCTCCGGGAAACGGTCCAAATGGCCCGGTCCGTTGCCCGGACGGCGGCGCCGGTTCTCATCAGCGGTTCCAGCGGAACCGGCAAAGAACTGATTGCGCAGTTGATCCACAATCACAGTCGTCGCTGTGACGGGCCGTTTGTCCAGGTCAATTGTGCGGCACTGAATGAATCCCTGTTGGAAAGTGAACTGTTTGGACATGAACGAGGCGCCTTTACCGGTGCGGTTTTGTGCCATCAGGGTCGATTGGAACGAGCGCACGGCGGAACGCTTTTGCTGGACGAGATTACCGAAACACCGCCGGCTTTTCAGGCCAAACTGCTGCGGGCGCTGGAGCAGATGTCTTTTGAGCGTGTCGGCGGCCATGAAAATATCCACACCAATGTCCGAATCATCAGCACGACCAATCAGGACATCCACCACTTGGTTCAGAGCGACCGGTTTCGGGCGGATCTGTATTATCGACTTGCGGCGGTCCGGCTTCAAATTCCTTCACTGCTTGAACGCCGAGAGGACCTGCCCGATTTGATCTGGTGGTTTGTCAATCAGTTCGCACATGAAGCCGGTCGCGTGATTACCGCGATCAGCCGGCAAACACTCCAGTTATTTCAGGCCTATCATTGGCCGGGCAATATTCGTCAGTTACGCAATATGGTGCGAACGGCCATGATCCTCGGACGGGGCTCAACCCTGTGCGTGACACAGGTACCGTGGCTGGTCGAAGAAATGAAACACATGCCGCAGGCAGACGGTTTGTTCCCGGCCCAACTGGGGCAAACACCTCTGCAGGAGATTGAGCGTCAGGCCATTTTGGCGACATTGACCCGGGCCGACGGCAATCAGGCGCAGGCGGCAAGGGTTTTGGGCATTAGCGACCGCACCTTGCGTGAGAAAGTGAAAAAATACCGTCAACACGAATTTACAATGGCGTAATCGCCTGGAAAGAATCCGAATATGGCAGAAGAAAAAGAAACGACAAGGGCCGAGACCGAGGCCGAACAAACACCGGAACAACCGCAGACAGAGACCCCTTCGTCCGGAAGTGGACCAATGCTTTATACATGGCTGATCCTGGGGGCGGTGACCTTAGCCGGCTCCGGCGGCGGATTTGCGCTGTCGCACCTGATGGGGGGAACAACCCCGACTGATTTGGAAATCGTCAATGAAGCGGCAAATCAGGAGAACGCGATTAACGCCATGTTAACCAAACAGACCGATCAGCGGGTATGGATCGAAGAATTTGAACCGGTTCTGGCCAACCTGGATGAACCGGGCGTGACACGCTATGTCCGTCTGACGATAACGCTGGAAATGAGTCCGGAGCTGGACGAAATCAAAGGCCGGGAATTTATGGCCGTCAAGAAAATGCTGGTGCGTGACTGGATGACCACCTATTTGGCGGGGCTTAGCCTGGAGGATGTTCGCGGGTCGCGAAACTTAAACCAGATCAAAAAAGACGTGCTCCAGCAATGCAACGAACTGTTGTTTCCAAAGGGCCAACCCTTTGTCAAGCGTGTTTTCTTTAAAGAATTTGCTGTCCAGTAAGGCGATTGGAAAAGAATGGATTTAGGTCGTGAAAAACTAATCAATTTAATGAACCGGATGCGTTCACAGGTTCCTCCGGAACCACCGGCGGCGGACTGTTCAGAGGTGTCATGGACGGTGCCCCACCGGTTTGGCGCCGCTGCCATGAAGCGCATGACGGATTTCGCGGATGTGCTGGCGGGGTTTATGCAGCGTACTCTGCATTTCTTGTGTGGCAGTGATGTGGAGGTCAAACCCGCCGCGGTGACCGAGCATTACGCCTCTGTTTTAGCCGAACAGATTGATCACGACAGCAGCAATCATTACTTCCTGCCGCTTTTAATGCCGGGCAAAAAGCCCGTGGGCTTTGTCGGGCTTCCGTTTGAAACCTGTACGCGGTTAATTGCCCAGACGCTGCGTGACCCGGAAGGCCAAATCGGTGAAGAAGACCGGTTGTCAGCTTTGGAGAAATCCATCCTGGAAGACATTTTCAGTGCTGTGACCGATTCGTTGTGCGAGGGGTTTTCGGTCTATGGCGAGATCGTTCTTGAAAAAGCGGATACGATGGTTCATGGACGGTGGCCGCTGCCGTTTCAGCAGCTTGAAGACATGTGTCAAATTTCATTTCAGGCCGGTGATACGGAAACGCGGTTGGACATATCTCTGTACTTGTTAGACGAGGTGGTGGATTCGATCGCGGGTGTTCCGACGGTGCGAACCACCCCCCAGGAACGCCAAAAAATGCCCGAACAGGTGATTGAGTGTATGGCGGATGCCGTGATGGAGACCTCTGTCTGGCTTTGTCCGTCGATGATGGCGTTCCAGGATATTTTGACGTTAGAAAAAGGTGATTTTGTTTTATTGGATCACAGCATTACCACGCCGCTTGATGTCCAGGTCAATGGGCAGGTGTGTTTTAAGGCCTGGCCGGCACAATCGGCCGGACGCGGGGCGATTGTGGTGATCGGACAAGACACGAATCCTTAGTGACTGATCATAGAATGAAAGAGAAAGCAATGGCAGATACTGAACAGGTAAAAACCGAACAAACGGACGAACAGACCTCCGATACGATGCAGGCCAAAACAGCGGAATTCAGTGAGGCGGTTGACACCGGCGCTGATTCCGGGGAAAACATGGATGTCCTGATGGACATCAAGATGCCGATTACGGTTGCGATTGGAAACGCAAATGTGTCCTTCAAACGGTTGTTGCAGTTAGGGCCGGGCTCGGTGTTGGAACTGGACCGGTTGGTGGGCCAACCCGCGGACTTGTATGTGCAGGACATACGGCTGGCGACAGGGGACATTGTTGTTGTCAATGATCATTATGGTATCCGGATCCGCGAGGTGGTCGGGTCCAAAACCGTTCGTGATATGAAAGTCCCTGAAGAAGCGGCCAGCGTTTAAAACACCTAACGGAAAGCACGGATGAATGAGTAAATCGGAACAAAAAATGGCAGCCCCCAACACCGTTGCGACACGATTGGCTGGCAAGAGCAACATTATCTTTGCAGCCGGGTTGGTGGTGATTTTGGCGACTTTGTTGATCCCGCTGCCGACCTTTCTTCTGGACATCGGGATTGCGTGCAGTATTTCTCTGGCGATTGCTGTTTTAATTATCGTTCTGGGCAGTAATGAACCGCTGGAGTTGTCAACCTTTCCGTCGTTATTGCTGATTACCACCTTGTTTCGTCTTTCCTTAAATGTCGCCTCTACACGTTTAATCCTGCTGGACGGAGACGCCGGTCAGATCATCAGCACCTTTGGCGGCATGGTGACCGGAAACAGTCTGATTGTGGGGTTGGTGATGTTCCTGATTCTTGTCGTGATTCAGTTCATTGTGATTACCAAGGGGGCCGGCCGTATCAGCGAAGTATCCGCCCGGTTTGTTCTGGACGCCATGCCCGGCAAACAAATGGCCATTGATGCGGATTTAAACGCCGGGATGGTCAGTGAAAAGGAGGCCAAAGCCCGCCGCGATGCCATTGTCAAAGAAAGCGAATTTTACGGTGCAATGGACGGGGCCAGCAAGTTCATCTCCGGTGACGCTAAGGCCGGTCTGATTATTACCGCGGTCAATCTGGTCGGCGGCGTCCTGATTGGGTACACGCACGGCATGAGTATTGCTCAGGCGGCCCGGCAATACGCCATTTTGTCCATCGGCGATGGTCTGGTCAGCCAGATTCCTTCGATTATTATCGCGATCAGCAGCGGGTTTCTGGTCAGCAAAATCCGGTCCGAAAACACGCTCAGTTCAGATATGACCCGGCAGATGTTCAGGCGAAATCAGCCGATCATGATCGCGGCGTTTGTCATTTCGGCCTTTGCACTGGTGCCGGGATTCCCGAAGATTCCGTTCCTCCTGCTGGGCGGCGGCTGCGGTTTGCTGGCTTATTCCATGACGCGAAAACAAGATGTTGCGCATCCATCCGAGGCCTCGTCTCAGACTGTCAAAACGGATGCGGATGAAGCGGCCTCTGTCGAAGAATTATTGCAGGTCGATATCCTATCCATTCTCGTCGGGGTGCGTTTGATTAACCTGGTCGATCCACGTAAGAAGAGCAGTGTGTTTGAGCGCATCGGGGCCTTACGTAAAAAGTTTGCCCAGACGTTCGGTTTTATCATTCCGCTGGTGCGGTTGCGGGACAGCATTAACCTGGATCCGACAACCTATGAAATTCGTCTGTATGACCATCCCATTGCGTCGGGCACCATTGAGCCGGACAAATATCTGGCGATGGATTCCGGCGCCGTGCAGCGGCTCGTGAAGGGAATCGCAACAAAAGAACCGGTTTACGGTTTGCCGGCGCTGTGGATTCACGAATCGGACAAAGAAACCGCCGAACTGAACGGCTATACGGTGATCGATCCGGAGTCCGTGCTGATGACGCATCTTTCGGAGACGCTGAGTCGCCATGCCAGTGAATTGCTGACACGGGAGGATGTTCAGGTCTTATTGGAACGTCTGCGTAAGTCTCAGCCATCGCTGGTGGGTGAAGTGGTTCCGGAGGTTATCTCGGTTGGGCTGCTGCAGCGAGTGCTTCAGAATCTGCTCAAAGAGGGCGTGTCCATTCGTGATTTGCCGCTGGTTCTTGAAGCGATGGGTGAACACGGCGGACGGACGAAAAGTGCCTCGCTACTGACGGAGTTTGCGCGAAAAGCACTGGCGCGGAGTATTACGGCTCAGCAGATGTCGCCGGATGGCAAGCTGTATGTCATTACCCTGGATCCGAGTCTGGAGCATACGCTGATTAATACCGTCAATCAGACCGGCGATGTGATTCAACTGGCGATCGGGCCAGATGTCGCCGGACCGCTCCGTCAGCAGGTTTCCGAGGCGTGGAAAGCGGTGATGGAAAATGGAACCGAGCAGATTTCGCTACTGTGTGATGCCCGGGTTCGTCCCGGCCTCAAAGAGTTATTGTCGCGGTCGCTTCATCAGTTGCCGGTGGTTGCTTACGATGAGTTTACGGCGGGCGTTACGATTGAACCCGTCGAAACCATTACGCTGCCCAATCTGACCGAAGCGGCGGATCAACTTATGCAAATGCAAATGACGTAAAAGGGGCCGAATACCGTGTTTCAGAAACAAATAAAACGAATTGCAATTCAGGCGGCCGTGTTACTTTTCTTTTTGATGGCCGGGGTCGGATGGGCATGCGGTCTTTCGCCCGGGGCTTGTTCGGCCCGTGCATTACTGGGCGCTGGCGCCGGCTATGTTCTTGTGCGGTTTGCGGGGCAGCTTGTCATACGGGTGCTGATTTCGGCGTTAGTGGATGACCAACTCAGGCGATACCAAGACAGAAATCAAGGATTGTAACAGCATATGCCTGAACACGAACAAAAAATTGAGCAACTTATTCCGCCTGACAAGGAAATGCCGACCCAGGAGGGACGGTATGCCGAACAGTTTTCTGAGAAGGGGTATCTGGCCGGCCAGGCGGTGAAGGCCTATCATTCTCAGATGAGCCGACAGAAACGGGATGCGCTTGTGTTGCAATATATCCCGCTGGTGCATCGGATTGTTAGTCAGGTGGTCAGCTATCTTCAGCCTCCGTTGTCTAAAGAAGACCTGATTTCGGCGGGAACAATCGGTCTGATTAAAGCGGCGATGAATTTTGACGCCGCCAAGGATGCCGAATTCAAGACCTATGCCTATATTCGTGTTCGTGGTGCTGTCATTGATGAACTTCGCGGCTGGTCGTTTGCGCCGCCTCATGTCGAGAAGCTGTTGAGCCAGGCCCGGACCCTGTCGGAACAGATGTTCAAAAAACACGGTATTTTCCCTACGGATCGGGAACTTGCCGATGAAATGGGCATTGAGCAGGAAAAGCTGTTTCAGGTTTTTGAAACGGCCCGTGCAGGCCACTTTCTGTCGTTAAACGGAATGGATTCGGATGGGTCGAACTTTGATCAGTTTCTTGTCGTTGACTCCAAACGGCCGGATGCCGGCATCGAACGCCAGGAACTGAAAAGCCATCTGGCTGAAGCCATCGGAAGTCTGCCCGAAAAAGAACGCCGAATCATTTTGCTGTATTATCACGAGGAGTTGACGATGAGAGAGATCGCTGAGGCGTTGGAACTGACCGAAGCACGCATCAGCCAGCTTCATGCGGCCTCGCTGTTTAAGTTGTCGGTGCAGTTGAAACTGTGGAGTGAAAAAGAATAAAAACAAAATCTGAGAGCCCCGGAAAAAAAATGCCTATTTCACCGGACTATTTTGTTGGAAAACCGAACGCTCTCGGGCAGGTTGAACAGTCTGCTTCGATTACACCCCGTGTGTCCCGGAAAAAAAAAGACACCGAATCAAAAAAGGAAAAACGCCGCCATCGACCGACTATTGATGAGCAGCTTGAACAGGAAATCGCCGAGCATGATCCGGCGGATGACACGAATGAACATGTTGATTTTTGTGCATAGATGATGGAGTGATTGAATGTTACCGAAATGTGCCAGAGTAATAAAATCAAACCAGATGAAAATGGAGGGCATCGCTCATATTGAGCCGGCTGGCGGGGCAGTGGTTTTTTCTGAAGCCGCCGGAGCTGCCCAGCAGGTCCGGATTATCGAGAGCCATGACAGCCATGCGATTCTTGAGCTGGTCTGTTCGTGCGGCTGCAAAAGTCGTGTACAATGTAATTATGGAACCGCTTAAACCTTTTGAGGAATTGGAAGATGCGAAATAGAGTCCTTGCAGCGATCGTTATTATAAGTGTATCGTTGGCCGGATGTGAATTGCCGAATGGATACATCATCGGCAGACCGGCGACGGAACCGGCAGAAACTATCCCTAACCCGTCGTCGATGGTGATTGCTCAGACGCCTGAGAAGATGCAGAAACGATTTGACCCGACACTACAGGGCGGTGACGATTCGGAGCAGAATGACGTCCAGTGGGCACGCCGGTATGAGGAGTTGTCCATCGGAAACAATGCCTTGCGCGAGACCAATCATGAACTGACGCTTGAAAACAAGCAGCTTGAGCAGCAAATGAACTCGCTGAAAAGCGAACTGGAGCAAACCCATAAAGACCTGGCAGAGGCCAATGAGTTTCTTGCACAGATGCACCTTGAGCTGAATAAGTGGAAAACGGACGTGCTTGGCTTTCGTCAGGAAATCCGCCAGGTCCAACAGGCGCAGATGGAAGCTCTGGGCAAGATTCTTCGTATCCTCGGTGCCGAACCGATGGATGCCTCGAATGATTCCGAGGCGGGTTCCTTTGATGCACGGGAGTCAAAATGAAAACACTACAATGGAGCGCCCTCTGTGCCGGTATTATTTTTCTGACTGGCTGCCGCCTTGTTGAGCCAAAAGCGCGAACGCCATATGGGCATTACTATCTTGAAAGCCGGGAGAATTTCAGCGCTGTGGATCGGGTTGCCCTGCTTGAACTGGAAAATGAATCGACACGGGTCGAATTGGCTGCACAGCTGACTCAGGTGATAGCGGACAGCTTCGGAAAAAAGCACCTTTTCAGTATTCGTACGATCGACCGCATGGACCCGTTTTGGTTGCGTTTGGATCTGGATACGATTGCGACGGCTCCGCCGGAACATCTCCAATCCATCGCAGAGGAACTGAACGTTGACGCGGTTATCTTTGGAACGATTAAGCACTATCAATCCTATCCTCACCTGCTGATCGCACTGCATCTGAAGATGATCGATGTCCGCCGGGGGCGTTTACTGTGGGCAATGGAGCAGGTCTGGGACAGCACGGACAGGCAGGTTGAATTGCGCATGAAGGAGTATTTTGAGAAGGAAGTACACAACGAGTATCAACCGCTGGACTGGAGAATCATGGTGACAAGTCCGCGTGCGTTTAATAAATTTGTGGTTTATGAGATCGGGCAAACATTACCGCACTCAATGCCGGCGGATCATTAGCTTGCCATGCCGGATTAAGGGATATGACGCATATCGAGTCAATTGCCCTGATTGCGGCATCAATGTATACTGATTACGATTGAAATTTCTCATTTCTGCGCGGCTGTGTAAAGCTACGACCAGTATAGTATACCAAATTCGTCGATTATACTCTCGCTTTAAATGGTACAGTTTTTGGGGAGCGGCCCACGGGCATGTGTTCAAAAGCTGATCGAGCGGCGCGTTTATCCAGAAAAACTCTGGTCAGACTGAAATCAAATGATAGAATGTTTAACAATGAGAATCTTTTCCTGCAGGAGAGATAGCTTATGTGGAGAATAAATGAACGAGTCATGATGCTGCTCAGATTGCAAAGCAGTTTCAGGTCTACGGCGATTTTTTAAGTGCAGCGCCCTATGGGACGGGGCATATTAACGACACCTTTCTGACAACGTACAGCCAGGCCGGCCACAACCTGGACCGCTGTCGAGCTCAGTTTAAGTTGGTGCAGTCCTTGGCCGAGCAGGAAGAAGCGTTAGGGCAGTTAGTCAAAAAATGTTATCAGGAAATTGTTAAAGGATAAATTATGCGTGTATTGATTACCGGTGGGGCTGGATTTATTGGCAGTCATATTGCGGAACACTATGCATCAAAAGCGGATGTTCGGGTGTTGGACAATCTGAGAAGCGGCTATAAAGCGAATCTTGAAGGATTCGGGGTTGAGTTCATGGAAGGGTCCGTTACGGATCGCCAAACTGTCAAAAAGGCCGTTGATGGCGTGGATTATATTTTCCACTTGGCGGCGATGATCAGTGTTCCCGAATCGATGGAAAAACCCATCGAATGTGTGGAGATTAACACGCAGGGGACGCTCAATGTCCTGCAGGAAGCCGCCGCGGCGGGCGTAAAGAAGCTGTGCTTCAGCAGTTCGGCGGCCAATTACGGCGACAATCCCACCGTTCCCAAACTGGAGACGATGATTCCCGAACCGAAAAGCCCCTATGCGGTAACGAAACTGGACGGGGAATACTACTGCGGTATTTTTGCCGATGAGGGATGGCTGCAGACGGCCTGTATGCGGTACTTCAATGTGTTCGGGCCAAGGCAGGATCCCGGCAGTCAGTACGCCGCCGCGATTCCGATTTTTATCCATAAAGCTCTGCGCAATGAGCCGATCACAATTTTCGGCGATGGTGAACAAACGAGAGACTTCATTTATGTAAAGGATATCGTTGCGGCCAATACGTTTTTGGCGGAAACCGAAGGGCTGACCGGCGTGTATAACGTTGCCTATGGTAAGCGGCAGACGGTGAACGACTTGGCTCGTAAGATTATCGAACTGACCGGTTCGAAATCGAACATTGAATACGCTCCGCCGCGGGCCGGTGACGTCAAGCATTCGCAGGCGAGCATCGATAAAATTTCCTCGGCCGGGTTTGTGCCGGGGTCGGATTTTGATACCGGACTTGCCAAAACGATCGACTTTTTTTCACACGTTGACCGGTCATAAACAGAAGCATTTATAATCCATAAGAGAAGGCTCAAAATCGAAAGATTTATGGCTGAAAATATCATCGATTTCGGTGTTGAATCCGCTTTATGGAGATATCAGATATGGCATTAGAATGGATTGATTGGGCGATTATTGGCGCGTTCCTCGTGGTCGTTATCCTGATCGGGCTGGTCGTTTCGAAGAAAGCCGGCAGCAGTTCGGCGGAGTTTTTTCTGGGCGGTCGCAGTATGCCGTGGTGGTTGCTCGGTATCTCGATGGTGGCGTGTACGTTTTCCTGCGATACGCCAAATCTCGTCACCGGGATGGTACGTGAGGGCGGCGTCGTGGCCAACTGGGGATGGTGGGCGTTCCTGATTACCGGGATGGTCACAGTTTTTATCTACGCCCAGTTATGGCGGCGATCCAAGGTCATGACGGATCTGGAATTTTATGAATTACGGTATAGTGGAAAAAGTGCTGCGTTTATTCGTGGTTTCCGTTCGCTGTATCTTGGCGTTTTCTTTAACTGCCTGATTATGGGAACGGTTACATTAGCCGCGATCAAAATCGGCCAGGTGATTTTCAATGTGGAGCCCTGGGTGGCGGTTGTTGTGGGTTCGGCGGGTGTGGTATTTTATGCCGCCGCCGGTGGTATCAAGAGTTGTATCTGGGCGGATTTCTTTCAGTACTCCATCGCCATGTTCGGCGCGGTTTATGCGGCGATTATTGCCTGTCAACAACCAGAAATTGACGGACTGGGTGGATTGCTGACGAATCCGATTGTCGTGGATAAACTGAGTTGGATGCCCGATTTTTCAAACTGGTTAGCGTGGGTTCCGATGTTGCTGATTCCCGTAGCCGTTCAGTGGTGGGCAGTCTGGTATCCGGGTGCAGAACCGGGCGGTGGTGGGTATATTGCCCAGCGCATGCTCTCTGCCAAAGACGAGAAAAATGCGATCGGTGCTACGATGCTCTTTAATTTCATGCACTATGCGATCCGTCCCTGGCCGTGGATTATTGTAGCGTTGGCTTCGATTATCTGCTACCCGACGTTGGCAAGCATCAAAGCACAATTTCCTGGGATTGATCCGGCCTATCTCAGGGAGGACATTGCCTATCCGGTGATGATCGCCAAGTTAGGTCCCGGTTTTCTGGGGTTGGTCGTCGCCTCGCTGATCGCGGCGTATATGTCCACGATCGGAACCCATCTGAACTGGGGATCGTCTTATGCGGTCAATGATTTTTATAAGCGTTTCTGGAAAAAAGATGCGACTGAAAAACAGATGGTTCGAGCCGGCCGTATCTGTACGGTGGCTCTGATGGTTATTGCGGGGATATTCGCATTGACTTTTTTAGAGGATGCCTATCAAGCATTTAAGATTCTTCTGCTTTCCGGTGCCGGAACCGGTGCCATCTATATCATGCGATGGTTCTGGTGGCGAATCAACGCCTGGACAGAGATCGCGGCGATGGTCGCCGCGACAGTTGTGGCGTTCTGGATTGTACTCGGTGTCGGAAGCGAAGGAACACTCAAGTGGTATATCGGCAGCGGGGCTGTTGAGGATCGTGTCTTTACTGTGGCGGATGCTGAGATCGTCAAAGAAATCGGTGCGCAGCGTGCAGGAGCCGCAGAAACGACGAAAACGCTTGAGGCCGAATTAAGCTCGCTCGCAGCGGCATGGAAAAAAGCAAACAAAGAAAGTGAAATGGCACGTGATGAAGCCCGTATAGTTTACGATGCGAAGGTCTCCGAGATTGATGCCCATAATGCTGCCAATTCTGTAACGACACTTATCACAGCCGCAACAGACAGACCGTGGTCATCAGACTTGCAGAATTTTAATGCTGGACAGAACCAGTGGGAACTCGATCGTGTTAACAAGAGCCGTGAAAAGTCAGGGCTGGAACCCAAACAACCCGGCGAGGTAACCGTTGGTTTCGCAGGTCTGATAGCGGGCGATACGATTTATATTTATCATCCGGCCGCCGCGGGTCTGGAGTTTTCTGTTCAGCTTTTGGTTTGCATCATTGTTGTAACGGTTGTCTGGGTTGTAACCACGCTTGTAACCCCGGCAGTGGATACCAAGACGTTGCGTAGTTTTTACAGGCTTTGTCATCCGGGTGGTCCCGGCTGGCGTAAGGTGGTCATGGAGGCAAAGGCCGACGGCGAAGACATCGATCAGAAGAACGCGATCGGTGATTGGAAACTGCCGATACAGATTCTGTGTGTGTTCTTGGGTTGTTTGGCGATTTACGCCTCGCTGTTTGCTATCGGCAATCTTGTTTACGGCAACATGGTGTGGGGCTTCATTATGATTGGCATTGCGATTGTAACGACATTCTTCCTGTTCAAGAGTTTCGGCAAGATCGGCGTTGAATCCAGTAGTGATTAAGGCGTTTTCGTGGAATGAGAGAAAATCTCTCGCCTTCAGGCGAAGACTTTAGTATGATTCGGATATGGAACATTACAGGAGATCGAGTTATACCAGCCTGTAAACAAAGTTGCCGCCTTCCAGGCGGTGGTAGTTGATTTGAGCACGGAGACATGTATTTTGAATAATCCAATAGAGGAATTCTCAAAAGAACTGCAAACGATTCACCAGGAACAACTCATGAAGTTTTCCGGAGAACTTCCGCCGGATCAAAAAGAAGCATTGGCTGCCCAGATTGCCCAACTGGATTTCAAAAAGATCCCTCAATGGATTGAAAGATATGTCAAAAATGAGGGATCTATCGCATTTCCGGACCATTTTGATCCGGCTCCGTCGTACCCGCCGCAGCCCAAAACCGCTGAACAGGCGGAAAAATATAAAAAAGCCTACCAACTGGGCGAGGAATTGATCGCGGCCGGAAAAGTGGCTGGATTCGTTGTCGCCGGGGGGCAGGGGACCCGGTTGGGCTTTGACGGCCCCAAGGGGGACTACCCGATCTCACCGGTCAAAAAGAAAACACTTTTTCACTTATTTGCCGAAAACCTGCTGGCCGCCTCGACAAAATACGGCACGACGATTCCTTGGTACATCATGACCAGCCCGTTGAACCATGGCGAGACAATCGAGATATTCGAGGCCGCCGGCTATTACGGGCTTGGCAAAGAGAACGTGTTTATTTTTCAACAGGGCACGCTGCCGAATTTCGACTTTGATGGCAATATTCTCATGGCCGCCAAGGATGCCATCGCCACCAGCCCCGACGGCCACGGCGGCAGCTTGAAGGCGCTTTACAAAAGCGGGGCGATTGCGGATATGAAACATCGGGGCATCGAGTATATCAGTTATTTCCAAGTGGATAATCCCTTGGTACGTTTGATTGACCCGCTTTTTATCGGGCTTCATGTCATGGACAAGGCTGAGATGAGCTCCAAGGCCCTGATCAAGGCCGACCCTCTTGAAAAGGTGGGCAATTTCTGTTTGGTTGACGGCAAAGTCACGGTCATTGAGTATAGCGATCTGCCGGATGAGGCGGCTTATCGAACGAATGCGGACGGCTCGCTGGCGTTTGAGTTGGGGTCCATCGCGATCCACCTGATCAGCGTCTCATTTGTGGAAAAACTGAATGAAGGCGGCGGCTTTGCACTGCCGATTCATCGGGCCGTCAAAAAAATCCCGCACATTGACGAAAACGGCAATCCCATTGAGCCGGAACAGCCCAACGGCGTCAAGCTTGAGACCTTTGTGTTTGACGCATTGCCGATGGCTGAACATTCGGTCATCCTCCAGACGCTTCGTGAGGAGGAATTTGCCCCGGTCAAAAACGCCACCGGTGTTGACAGTGCGGAAGTAACCCGGCAGATGATGATCGACCGGGCCGCGGCGTGGCTGGAGCAGGCCGGCGTCAACGTGCCCCGCAAGCCGGACGGCACCCCGGACTGCGTGCTGGAAATCGCCCCGAGTTTTGCCCTGACGCCGGAAGACCTCAAGGCCAAACTGGACCGGATTCCGACAATCAACCCGGGCGACAAAATATATTTGGGATAGCTAAGCTGAAATACGGTCAAGCATCCTCCTTCGCTCTCCGAGCTACGAAGGACAGGGATTTTGACCGTGCCACCCAAGGCAATATTATTCGCCTGGATATTTCAGCTTCCACGGTTTGCGAATTTTGTCCATGGTCTGCATGATGGCCAGCGTCTCGGTCAGGGGCATGATGTCGCTGTCCGATTTACCTTTTCGCAGGCATTGGTGGACGTGGTCGGCCTCGAACTGCATGCCTTGGCCTGGATAAGAGAAATCAAATGTGCGGGGCGGTTTACCTTCCATTTTCAGCGTCAACTGATTCGGGTGAAGGAACATTTCATGAACGATGATCGTGCCTTCGGTCCCGTAAATGCGGGCTTCATTTTTCATGCGGACGATGCTGCTGGTACCGACAGCGGCGGAGGCGCCATCGGTATATGTAAAAACGATCACGGCGTGATCATCGACACCGGTTTTATATTTGTGGACAGTTGAGGTGATTTTTTCGGGCTGGGCGCCAAAAATCATTGACGCCAGCGATACCGGGTAGATTCCCAAATCCAGCAAAGCCCCGCCGCCCAGGTGGGGGTTGAAAATGCGGTGTTCGGGACCGGCTTTGAAATGAATACCGAGGTCCGCCTCCACCGCAATCACCTTGCCGATGTGGCCGGCAGCGAGCCGTTTTCGAAGTTGCACCATTGCCGGGAAGAAGCGTGTCCACATGCCCTCCATCAGGAAGACGCCTTTTTTCTGGGCTGCGGCGATCATCCGGCGGGTCTGCTTGGCGTTCAGGGCGATGGGCTTTTCGCAGAGAACGTGCTTGCCATGGGCGATCACCAGCAGGGTGTTTTCCATATGGAACGGATGCGGCGTGGCAACGTAAACAATGTTAACGTCTGGATCGGCGGCCACCTCTTCATAGCTGCCATAGGCACGGACGCCGCCGTTTTGAGCGGCGAATGTTTGGGCCTTGGCTTTGGACCGCGAACCGACGGCGACCAGTTGGCCGTGTTTTGAAAGTACCAGGTCATTGGCGTACTGGTTGGCAATACTGCCGCAACCCATGATACCCCATTTGATCTTTTCAGTCATCGATGAATCCTTGATGCAAAGTTATACCAGTTCTACTAGAAAACGGCGCTTCCTGCGCGGCTATGTCTCTATTTCAAACGCCTTTAGAGCCGTCCTTGCGGAAATTTATTACCCTAAAGGGTATTGGTTACTCACGATTTTAGGAGGTCGTTACTTGTTTTTCAAAGTATTTTTTGATGAAACGGGGACTTCCGGAATTAATCGAAAGGGAAATAAAGGACATAGGACCCGTAAAATTATGTAAATCAAAAAAACTATCGGCAAAATGACTTGAAGGTTGCATAAAGTTGAAGATATTGGTTTGCTGTATTTGACCAACTAAATTTTTCAGCTATTTTTCGGGAAGCAACGGACATCTGGGCATATTTTTGTTGGTCTTTGGCGGCATGAATGATTGCCTCAGCAATGTTTTCAGATGTGGGTTCGCTGACGATGATACCGTTGTCGGTAATCAATTCCTGAGTTCCTTCGCAGGCCGTACTAAGGATTGGCAGTCCGCTTGCCATCGCTTCGAGCATGGCATTACTCATGCCCTCATGGACGCTGCTCATGAGAAAAAGATGGTTTTGCTGATACACTGATGGCATTTCTTCATATCCAACAAGACCTAAAAAGTTTACATGGTCATTAATTCTTAGCTGTCTGGCCTGTGTTTGCAATTCATTCAACAGATTGCCCTCGCCAACAATGTTCAATTCCGTGTCAATGCCCTGTTGTTTCAGATGATGAACCGCTTCGATGAGTAAATGAATTCTCTTCCGAGCGATCAGGCGACAGACAGTCAGCAGTTTGATGCGGTCTACAAGAACACGATTGAGCGGAGGTGTAAATTTTTTGGTATCGATCCCATTGCAGATAACACCGATGTCAAGAGAAGGTTCGAATTTGACAGCCAGTTCGGCCAGACCTTTGCTGTTGGCGATAACCGCATCAGCGTTTTGCCAGATTTTATGAAACAGGCCTTTGAGCAGATGGTAATCCAGCTTCAGACGAAGATTGAATCCTGGGACATCGCTGCCGCGGAGAGAGATTATGTAGGGCAGTTTGTGTCGGTGGCGGTAGGTCAGCCAACCGGTGGGGAAGCCGAAGAAGGCGTGGGCCAGGTCGTATTGGTTCTCGGCGAGCATGGTCTTGAGCTTTCGATTGGCTTTGAACAGCCATTCAAGCACTTCTGTCTTTCGCCAGTAATGCAGGTTTTTTTTATGGATACCCACTTTATAAATCGTAATGTTTTCGCTGAATGACTCGGTGGAGTGTCCGGGCTGGGGCGATGATGTTAAGACGTCAATGTGAAGGTTGTCTTGTTTGGCGTATTCGGTTAACAGGTGCCTGTGGGCGTTGCCGCCGCCGCCGCCGATAGGGGGAAATTCGTAATTGAGCATCAGGATTTTCAGAGGCCTATCCATTATGAGCCGGTGACCTTCTTTGCAATTACATAAAAATTGGTTTGGAGACGAAACGGCAGGTAGCGAAAGCTGATCCACGAAACAAGCCATCCCGGGAGGCCGACGCGTTTGAACTTATTGACTGCGAATTCGTTCATGGTATTCATTTTAATAAAATGAGGGTCGAAACCGCAGTGTTTCAGCCGCCGTTTGAGCTGGCCGTAGAAATGCAGCGATGGATGATATTTTTTCCATGCCATCGATCGGCATTTGAGCGTTTCAAAAATTGCATTGCTGAGTTTATTAGGCGTTTGGAAAAGGTAGTACCCGTCCGGTTTCAAGACGCGCCGCACCTCCCGCAGGTGTTGAGCCACATTCGGCAGATGCTCCAGGACGTCAAAACTCATCACAATGTCAAAAGAACCGTCTTCGTAGGGTAATTCTTCAGCGGAGTGCGTTTGAAACATTACATCGGGATAAAGTTTGCGGGCATGGTCGATGGCTGTCTCGGAGATGTCGCTGGCAATAATTGAAACCCCCTTTTTGTAAAAAAAAGATGCCAATTGGCCTGAGCCGCAACCAAGCTCCAATGCTGTTTTTCCGTTGTCAACGAGTCCAGTCTGTTCGAGAAAGGCAAGATTGGTTTGAAGATTTCCAAGTTGGATTTTTCCGCTTTTTATGGCATATTCCCAGCGGCGTTCGTAAACTGGGTGTTCAATTGTTTTTTCTGATGAAATTTTATCATTCATGAAAGGGCACCGATTACTTTCGCGCAAAGAGTACATGGTTTCCGTATTGTCCGACAATGCGGTAATTGTTCATCACAAACTCACGCAGCGGCTTCATGGCCTCATAGCGTTCGGCCTCGTCCGGCATGGCTTTGGTCCAGGGGGCATATTGAAGCCAACAGGTCATGGCCGGAAGCCGGCTGAATTCTTTCTGTCTTGGGTCGAATTGTTCGGCCAGTAGTTTTTTATAAAGCAAATCATACTGGGCGACAGTGGCCGGGTCATTGGGAAGGGGCAAGCCGGAGGATTTATTTTTTGAATAGGTGTGCGGCCACAGTTCCAGCGGCGGGCGGTCATTGGGAAAGTGTATTTTTCGGGTATCGACGATAAATTTCGGCGAGTTTCCTTTCATCTGCCTGACGAGCTGATCGATTGTTCCGGCAAATTTCCGCGGGGGTGTCACGTGCATATCGCCGTAAAAAGCCCGGCTGACCGGTGCCAATCGCTGGGCCTGCACATAGATGCCCGGAACCCATCCCCAGACATAGATCGTATCTTCTTTGTTACTGTGAGTGCGGATATAATCGCCAACGGCTATCCAAGCGCCTTTTTGCCGTGACGACAGTTCTTTGAGTGAAGGCCCGAAGCCGCGGCGTCTGCCACCGTAGTTTTTGACATAGTCGGCGCCGGTGTCCGGGCTGTACCGCTGACCGATAAAGATTGGGATCGACAGGCAGCTTAGTGTTATCGCCGCGGCCAGTCCACCAGCCAGCCAGGGCATTTTATTAGGCGATAGCGTGTATCGCTTCTGCCATTTCCAGACGATGTATCCGGCCAGCATGGCCCCGGATGCACACAGCGGCAGGTAGTACTGCTCATAAGAACGGGGGCTGCCCCAGACGAAGGCCATATCCAGTATCCACCAGATCGCCAGCAGCCAGACGAGTTTTGACTGGATGTCGGCGGGTGTGGTTTTGGTTTTACGGATCAGTCCGCTCAGCCAGATTGCCGCCGCTGTCAGGGTTGAGGCCAGCGCCAGCAGGATCGGGACAGAGAGAGCTTTGTAGTAGCGGAATATCTGCGGGGCGAGCTTGGACAGGCCGATGGCTTTCCAGCTGTTGCTCACATAACCGCCCTTTAGGCCGGACGCGGCCAGAAGACGGGCGACCTGTGAGTCGACAAACCTTACCAGTTTTGCCGGGGCCGAGACCATCGGAATGTTCCGGATGTAGGAGGCAATGTCGTCGTTGTCGAAACCTTCTTCGGCTTTTATGATTGCAATTGAGATAATCAGCATCACGGGTATCAGGCAGAGTCCGGCGATCCAGATCCATTTTGAAACCTGCTGCAATTGTGTTATCAGATGAATGCGTTTGGCGCCTATGATGATAGCCGCCAGAACGAGTATCAGCACTGCGAAGACACACCCAACCTGAAGCATGACCGCCGGAAGCGTTCGAAGCAGTCCGGTCGGGTTCCCCTGCCAAAGGTACAGGATGCCGGGTACCAGCAGACCGGCGGCAAAGCCGGCAGCGAAGAGCCCTGTCTCCGTTATCAGCTGCTTGAGTGATTTTCGTAAAAGGTTGGCGGTTATGATGAAGGTGAGCAGGGCGATTACGATCGACAGGCCTGTGGGCTTGAAGTAATACGGTTGCAGCGCGAAGAAGCCGCTGAGCACGAGCCATCGCCGTTTTTGAGCATGTTCATAGAGCAAAAAACTGCATGCCGCGGCGATCATGAACGGGATCATGAACTGCTCTTTGACATTGCCAAATTTGGCGATCAGCGGGGCGGACAGGTAGATCGCGGCAACCGTCGTCCCCGTGACCGAGGCCACAGAGCCAAAGACTTTGCGCAGTGCGTAAAACATAAAGGCCAGAGAGCCCAATTGTAAAATCATCTGGACGATCTTGGGGCCGGTTTCGTTGAAGCCAAAGATTGCAACGCCGATGACATTGGCCAGCAGGGTGTTGGGCCGGGCGGAACTGTCTGTGTCGACGCCGAGTTTGGCTCCACCTAAGAGGTGTTTGGCTGAATAGACGAAGGCGCCGCTGTCAAAGGGGCCTGGGGAGTTGAATTCGATGTACTTGCCTATTCCGAAAGGAATACCCCCCAGAATCAGCATTATGATGATTGAAATGAGGAGCCCAACCGAGAAGCGTCTGGTCCGTGGTGAGACCGCGGCAGGCATGTTTGGCTTGTCGTTTTTTTTTCTTCGACGGGCCATGGCGTCCAATCGTTCAGGCGGTTTCGGATTCAGGTTCGAGGATTTTTTCAATAAGATAGGTGGGGCGATCCTGCGATTCGTGGTAGGTTCGGACCATGATTTCGGCCAGCAGTCCCATCAGAACAAACTGGATCGCTGCCATCATCAGCATCATTGAGATAATCAGTAGCGGATTTCGATTCATGGAGTAGTTTACAAAGAATTTCATTCCCAGCACGGTGATTCCGCTCAGAAGCGATCCGAGAAAACAAAGAACCCCAAGCCCTCCGAATATATGAATGGGTTTGGTCGAAAATGACGCAAGAAACTTGATGGTGATCAGGTCTAATATGACCTTAGATGTCCGGCTCAGTCCGTACTTGGTTTGGCCCGTGGTGCGGGGCCGGTGGTTGACGACCATTTCGACGACCTTCTCCCCGCCCCAGCGTGCCAGCGCGGGAATAAACCGGTGCATTTCGCCGTACAGACGGATCTGCTTGAGCGATTCGGCCCGGTAGGCCTTCAGCGTGCAGCCGTAATCGTGCAGACGAATGCCGGTAATCCTTCCGATCATCCAGTTGGCCATCCGCGAAGGCAGCGTCCGTGTGACGGTGTTATCCTTCCTTTCTTTCCGCCAGCCGCTGACGATGTCGTATCCTTCCTCCAGCTTGGTGACCAGTTTTGGAATATCCGCCGGATCGTTCTGGCCATCAGCATCCATCGGAATAATTATTTTTCCGTGAGCATATTTAAATCCGGCACTCATGGCGGCGGTTTGACCGAAGTTTCGGCGAAACCGGATGACCCTCACGTTATTGGATTTTTTTTGGATATCAGTCAAAACCGAAAAACTGTTATCGGTACTGCCATCATCCACATAGAGGATTTCATAGTCAAAATCAGCCAGCGCATGTCCGATTTCCGTGTGCAGCGCCTCCAAACTGAGTGCTTCATTAAATAGCGGTATTACTACTGATAATTCGGGCTGACTGATTTTGTCCATAACCAACTCCTGAATAAGAACCTATGAAAATTTTCCATATTTTACCGGCAATGACCGATTGTGTAAAGAGTTATCCTTGGCCAGTCGAAAAGACATTGCTAAAGAATCGATTTTTGATAAACTTATCATCTGTTATCGGCGTATTAAAGTGAAAGTTCCCGGAAAATTTTATTAAGGAAAATATCAAATGAAGATGCTTAAAGCCCTCAGTGTTGTATGTGTGACCGTATCGGCAATCCTTATGATGGCGGGTTGTCAATCCAGTAAGTCTGAAATAGCAAAACAGGCCGTTGAGCCGTCTACCGAATTGGAAAAAGGGACCGTTGACACGTCAATCGTGAAAGGTCAGGAACCAGCCGGGGCCAAAGAGGATGTTGCCGAAGCAGAGAAAACGCCCAAAATTGTCCTAACAAAGGAGACAAATGATTTTGGAGAAGTCGGTCCCAGATCTAAACATGTAGCGGATTACGAGTTTGTGAACAAAGGGAATGCGGTATTGTTAGTAAACAACGTTCAAAGTACATGCGGATGCTCTAAACCGGTATTGATGAAAGACGGCGCACGCCATTCGGTGCCTCTGAAGGAGCCGGTTCCCTTTGAGTTGGGCCAGTCCGGCAAGGTGGAAGTTACTTTTACGGCGGGTTCAACGAAGGGTGCTGTGAAAAAGCACCTTTATATCCTTACAAATGACCCGGTCACCCCCCGTGCGCAGCTTGAACTCAAGGCGAATGTGGTTACAAAGGTATCTGTTGCGCCTGAAAGCGTTGATTTGCTGCTTGATCAGGATAATGCCGGAATGCCGGAGTTAGTCGTACAAAGCGAAGACGGTAAAGAATTTTCGATTAAATCGATCACGGTTGCTAACAAAACCATTGATGTACCGTTTGATGCCAATGAAAAGGCAACTAAGTTTGTCCTGAAACCAAAAGTGGACATCCAGAAGCTTGAACAATTCAACACGGGTGTTGTCCAGATATCGACGGACCATCCACAGGGCGGAACTCTGATGGTCAGATACAATTCAAAGCCGATATACGAAGTCTCGAATCCAAGATATATCCTTCAGAACATAGTCCCCGGTGAGCCGGTTCTCAGAGAAAACCTGATTCGAAGCAACTATGGAAAAATTGCTGAGATTGACTCTGTGACGTCCCGAAACGGCTATATGGAAATCGAAAGTCAGGAACAGGAAGGAAATCATATCAAACTCATGATCAAAATCACGCCTCCGGCCCAAGGCACTTCCGAACGGCGTTACATTTCAGATGAGTTGACAATTACCCTTAAAGACGGCCACAAATTGGTAATTCGGTGCAGTGGCTGGTTCAGGATGAAGTGATTTTAGCCGAATAAACACTGATGACTCATAAAACAGTGTTTAGACGCTCAAATTACAGTTTTTTTGTGGAACCTGAGCTTCTCCAAAGTGTCTAAAGGATGGTGTTGAACTCTAAAGATAAAACCCAAAACGGTTTTGGACCTGGAATGTGATGGGAAAACGCGTACTTTAGGATGAAAAATGCTTAAGACCCTAAGAATAACCAGCATTATTGCCGTGATTTTGGCTTTTTGTGGGGCCGCTGCGTTGATTTTTATGGGACTCAAAGGAAATTCCCAGGTGAAAGCTGTCCTGAGCAGCCCCGGGATTGTCGAGCAATTTAAGGACAAGGTCAAAGATCAAGACAAAAAAGACGACAAGTCCTCTCCGTTAGTTGCCCAGGCCAAGGCGTTTGCGTTTAGAATCGATCCGCCGCCGCCTCCGAAACCCCCGGTACCCAAGCCCAAACCTCCGACCGCAGTTGCCGGCCCCGCGTCCCCGAAGCCGGTGATTCCTAAGCCAAAGAGTCCGGTTACCGTGAAAAGTGATCTGGTGGCGACAGTGTTGTATAAATCGGCGCCGGAGAAGTCATTGGCTTTATTGGCGACGACGGGAGGCAAACAAGAGTGGTTTCGCCAGGGTGAAAAGGTGGGACACCTGGAGATCAAGGAAATTCGTGACGGCAGCGTGGTTTTTACCCAGGGCGGGCAGAATCCCCAGGAAAAATTTGTTCCGGAAAAAACACAAGTTAAATCCATCTTGAAAACTGAACAGACGGTTTCAGAGGCACCGGGTTCGGGTTCCGGAAGTATTGCTGTGCCAAGGCCGGCATTAAGGGCCCAGGAAGACGCCTCGCCGGACCTCCAACCCGATGAGACAACCCCGGATTCAGTGCGTATGGTTCGTCCCATTGACCGGACAGCGTCGCGGCCAAGGCCGGATGTTTCTGAGCGGATTCAGCGGGTTCGCTCACTGCCCGCAGAACCGACGCCGCAAGAACAAAAAGAGAAGCTTAAGGAGACGATGTCCGGCATTGAAGAGATCATGAACCGCCAGGATGAATCAGTTTCGCCGGAAGAGCGTGAGAAAGAAAAAAAAATGTGGGACGAATTGATGCAATCGCTCAAAGCTGCAAGCGAAGATTTGGATCAGGCGGCCGAAACAAAAAATAGCCCGGAGGCCGGGACAGAGCCGAAGGATGCGGATGAGTCCGCCGCTTCGGATCCCAATGAATCCGAATAATTCATTTTTCCCGAGAGAATAAAACAGAGATAAATATCTATGGAGTTTGATATGCAGTCAGTAAGTTTGAAGATAACCGGACAATGGAAACGATGGTTTATGCCGTTTGTTTTTTGTGTGCTGTTGTTGACGGGGGTTGGTGCTGCCGCTGAGCTGGATACCGAAAGCGGTGTGCTCCGCAGCCGGGTGTACCCATTCAGGCACATCAGCAGTCAGCAGGCGCAGGCACTCTTTTCACAACTCCATATCGGCAAGAAGTACAATACGCTGACGCCGGAAATTCTGATTGTGACCAGTGATGTCGGATCCGATCTTGTTAAGGCCACGGAGATCGCCGGCTTCCTGGACCAGTCTCCGGCCCCGAAGATTGAGGTCCTGACGACCGACAGCCCATCGCTTCCGAAACCGGAGGCCTTTATTGCGGGTCTGAAATCCATCACCGTCGGCACCCTGACCGATGCGCCGCCGAAAGGGTCCTCCAGTCCGGCGATTATCGATGTGTTCGATAACAAGCTGATTGCGATCGCTTCCGAGGGGATCTTAAGCGAGATCAAAGTTTCATTTCAGGCATGGGAAAAAGAAAATCAGGTATCGATTCCTGAGAAAGTCGCTGTACTGCCATTAACTCAAGCACCCGTGGAGCCGAATCTGGTTCCGCTTGTTCCGGAGCCGAATGAACCTGCCCGGCCTGCCGCGGAAGCAACGGCTCCGACGGAATCGCTTGAGTCGGTTGCCAGGCGGTTACTTGAAATCCCATCCATGGCCGAGGAGACGCCTGCGGACGAAACAGTGTCGACAGAACTCACGGAGCCGGTTACAGAACCGAACGAACCCGCTGGAGAAACACCGGAAGAATCTTCCGAAGACTTCTTAAGTGAAGGTCTATTGCGGGAATTGGCCGAGGCAGAACAAAAGGACGAGGTTGAACAGCCGTCGGCCGAAACGGCCGAAGCGATTCAGCCGAAACCAACAGAGACGGAATCTCCTGCAGTCGATGCCAATGAACCAGCCCGGGAGGAAATCTCGGAGGACGAGTCCATTAAAATCCTCCAGGCCTTGATGGCACAAGCCAGGGCCGAAGAACAGACCGCTGCGCAGGAGGCCCAGGAACAGCCGGCGGAAGCAGGCAAGGTTCAGACCGCCGAGCCGGCGAAAGAAACCAATCCGCTGCAGACCGAGCTCGAGCAGTTGCGCCAAAAAGTGGAGGAACTGGAAGCGAAAGCCGGAGCTAAAGAGCAATCGTCCGAAACGGTTGCCGAACCAAAAGAACCGGAGCCGGAAGCACCGGCTGAATCAAAAATTCAGACCGCTAAGACTGTCCAGACCGAACCGCAGATCGCCCCGAAGCTTGGAGATGAGGAATTAGACACAGTGATGGATCTGCCGCAGGAAGTGGAGTTGGAGTCGCTGGTGGATCTGGTGGGCAAGCAGCTCGGCCTGAACTATATGTACGATCCGGCGATCCTGAAAAACCAGAAAGTCCAGCTCAAGGTCCACGGCGGAAAAATCAAGGTCAAAGATATCTATTCCCTGCTGGAATCGGTGCTCAAGCTCAAGGGCTTTGTGATGACGCGCGAAAATCAATTGGTCACGATTGTCAAAGCCGCCAATGCGAGCCAGGCATTCAAGCAGGTGGACCCTGTTATACGCACCCCCGGCGAACCGATCGAAGCGGGCAATGTCATTGTCAGTACACTTTTTCAACTGGAAAACGTCAGCACGGACTCCGCCAAGAAAATGCTTGTGAGCTTAAATTTGGGGATGACAGATGGTTTTCAGGAAATTCCCGAAACCGGCACACTGCTTGTGACCGATTATGCCTATCGGATGGGGCGGATTGAAGAAGTTTTGTCTATTATTGATGTCCCCGGTGAAAAGAAAGAGTATCAATTCCGCACGCTCAAATACATGACACCCTCGGAGATGGTTCCCAAGCTGCAGGAATTGGCCGGCAAGCTGGAGGATGTATCGCTTCAGATCAGTGCCCCGGCAGCCGCTGCGGCCCCGACAACCCGGACGGTAACGACGCGCGATCCCAAAACAGGCCGGACGACCACCAGGCAAGTGCCGGTACCAACGCCGTCTCGGGGGCCTTCCGCCGCCCCACAAGCCCCCCAGGGCGATACAGTTCTTATCGATACCGATGACCGCACCAACCGGATCCTCATGGCCGGCAAGCCCGCTCAGATCGCCCTGGTCAATGAACTGATCGACGCACTGGATGTGCCGCAGTATGATCTTCGGTTTGTCCGTGAATATCTTATCCAGAATGTCGAAGCGCAGGATGTTGTCGATGTGATCAATGAACTTGGATTGGCTTCGGTCTCCGTGGCAACGTCATCAACGGCCTCTGCCGCGTCGCGGCGTACCACCACAGCGGTTCCGGCCCGCCCGGGACAGCCCCCTCAACCTCAACCATCGGTTTCTGCGGCTAAAACAGCCGGTGCTGACCAGCCGTATATCTCGATACGGGCGGCAAGCAATTCATTGCTGGTGAACGGGACCGCCGAACAGCACGGCGCCATCGAACTGGTCATCGCCCATGTCGATGTCATCCAGAAGGATCAGCGGACCATTCGCCAGTACGAGATCCAATATGTCGACACGCAGGAGATCATGGATACCCTGACGGATCTGGGGATTATTGTCCCGCAGAGCACATCCGCATCCGGTTCGTACGGCCGCTCCGGCAGTACGGACCCGCGTTCGCGTTCAACGTCAACGACCGCACGCACAGCGGTGTCGGGCCAGTCGGAGATTGCCGACGGGGCGGCCCTTTCATTGCCGACAGCCGAGGGCGGTTCGGAAAAGGACATCACTGCCGAGCAGCCGCAGATATCGATATTGGAAACGACCAATTCACTGCTGGTCTATGCCACGCCGCGTCAGCACGATGCCATTGCCTTGGTGATCGGCCATGCGGATCGTACACCTGACGTGGTTTCGACGCCGTATGTGGTCTATGCGCTTGAGAATCAGGACCCGATCGAATTGGCGGAAGTGCTGACGAAGCTGATTCAGGAAACGGTTGAGGAAGTCAGTAAGACATCGACGCCTACGTCCAAGATTCAGGCCGGCGGCGGGGCGGGTACGGCCGCCAAGCTGCCGACGCTGGAAGAACAGAATATTCGCGTGATCCCGGATGAGATGTCCTATTCCTTAATCGTCTATGCCAACAAACGAAACCAGCAGTGGATTGCCGAACTGATTAGGGAACTGGATGAGTATCGTCCGCAGGTGCTGTTGGATTGTACACTGGTGGAAATCACGAAAGATGAGTCCTTTAAATATGATCTGGATATTGTAACAAAAACTTTTGGTGGTTCTGATATGAGATCCGACCAAATAGGTTCACTCGAAGACTTCAGTGTTCAACGTTACGGTGAAGCAAGATCTACGACAAGTGCGGTAGATCCGGCAAGAGTTTTTAATGCATTTTTCGATAGTGAACATATTCAAGGATTACTGGAAGCGATTCAGTCAAAAGGATATGGTCGGGTCATGGCTCGTCCCAAGATACTCGTCAACGATAATCAGGAAGGTGAGATTAAAACGGAAAATATAAAACCTGTTGCTCAGGCCAAAGTCAATGTAATTCCGGGGACTGCAACTCAGACATCAACAACGGCCACAGATGTTACGTTTAATGACTATACCGCCGGTGTTACTCTCAATATTAAACCTCATATAAGCAAAGGGGACATGCTTCGGCTCGAAATTACTTTGAACCGTACAGATTTTAGTGAAAACCAAGCTGTTGAGATTACGGGTCCTGATGGCACGGCAACTTTTCCGTCACCTCCTGATCGGCTCTCTACCGATCTGATGTCTGTTGCGACTGTTCCTGACGGCACAACTATAATTTTGGGAGGTCTTGAGTCACTCAGTCAGCAGAAAGGAAATCAAAAAGTTCCGATTCTGGGTGATATTCCGATCATTGGCGGCCTGTTCAGAGGAGTTAGTGATACAGGGGAACAGGGACGGCTATATGTGTTTGTTAAGGCAAACATTATTCGCCCGGGCGACCAAGCCGGAGGTTTAGAAGATATTCGGCGTGTTTCGGCAAAGAATCGACAAGCATTTGAAGAAATGGAAGAGAAGTTTCAGGGCCTGCAGGATTGGCCCGGTGTTGATCCTAAGCCAATGGAACCAGAGAAGGTACTCGAAGAAGATGATATTGAAAATGACGTGTATATTGAAACGCTCCGGAAGAAAATTGAAGCGTTAGACAAAGCTAAATCAACAGTTGACGTTGAAGTACAATAACGATGAAAGAACAGTTAATACAAGCAGCCGAGCGGAGCGGGATTGTGAATCCCCAAACGCTCAGCGATTTTTTCGCCGAGCATGCGGACGATACGCGCCGGGTCGATCAGATTCTGCTCAGTGCCCCCAACTTCACGGAGGATGTGGTGCTGCGGCTGTTCGCCGAGACGCTGGGCGTTGAATTCTTTGAGGAGATCAGCGACAAAGACGTCCCCGCCGCGTTCATCGAGCGCATCCCGGCCCCCTATGCCCAGCATCATTACGTCATCGGCCATCAGCCCGAAGACGCCAACGGCACGATGACGGTCATTACCGCCAATCCGCTGGATATGATGGTTGTCGACAATGTATCCAAAATGCTTGCGGTCCCTGTTGACACGGCGCTGAGCACACGGGCGGCGATCACCTCGGCGATTGACGTCGCTTACGAGCAGAAAAACACGGTCATCGAAGAGGTGGCCGAGGAACTGGATTCGCAGAACCTCGACCAGTTGGCCGATGAGATGGGCGGATCGGAGGACCTGCTGGACGTGGTCAACCGCCCGCCGGTGATTCGGCTGGTCAACGATATCCTCTTTCGCGCCCTGCAGATGCGGGCCAGCGATATTCATATTCACCCGTTCGAGGCCAAGATCGTCGTGCGTTACCGCATCGATGGCATTCTGTATGATACACTGACGCTGAACCGCAACGTGCTGAGCCTGGTGATTTCGCGTATCAAGGTCATGGCAGGCATGGATATCGCCGAACGCCGGATGCCGCAGGACGGTCGATGCAGTGTTCGCATCGGCCAGCGTGAGATCGACCTGCGTGTCAGCACCGTGCCCACCAGTTACGGCGAGCGCGCCGTGCTTCGTCTCTTAGATAAAAGCAGCGGTATCTTAACGCTGGAACAGCTCGGCTTTTTCGAAGAGGACCGCAAGGTCTTCGACAAGGTCATCAACCGCTCCCACGGCGTGATTTTTGTCACCGGCCCGACCGGCAGCGGTAAAAGTACGACCCTGTATGCCTGCCTGAACCAGATTGACGCGACGGTTAAGAATATCATGACCGTCGAGGACCCGATTGAGTATCAGCTTGGCGGCATCAGCCAGATGCAGGTGGCCCCGAAAAAAGGCATGAACTTCGTCAACGCCCTGCGTCATATTCTGCGTCAGGACCCGGATGTGATCATGGTCGGTGAGGTGCGTGATACCGAGACCGCCGCGATGGCGATTCAGTCGTCGCTGACCGGTCACCTAGTGTTCAGCACGCTGCACACCAACGACGCCGCGGGCGCCATCAGCCGTCTGCTGGATTTCGGTGTCGAGCCGTACCTGGTCAGTTCGTCGCTGATCTGTGTACTGGCCCAGCGTCTGGTGCGGCGAATCTGCCCCGACTGTAAGCAGGCCTACGAACCGCCGGCCCATGAGTTGCGCGACTTGGGGATCATGGAAAACGAAAAAACACCGTTCTACATGGGTGCCGGCTGTGCGAAGTGTTTTGATACCGGCTACCGGGGACGGACGGGCATTTATGAACTGATGACAATCAATGAAGACATTCGCGAGATGATTTATCAGCGAACCACCGCCGGAGCAATCAAGAAAAAGGCGCTGGAGTTCGGGATGCAGACCCTGCGAATGGACGGCGCCCGAAAGGTCCAGTCCGGCGTCACGACCATCGCCGAAGTCCTCCGCGTCACGCAAGCCGACAACGTCTAAAATGAAACCGCGGATTTCACAGATTTCCGCGGATTAAAAAAATAAAAAAGTAAAAATCCGTGTCAATCCGCGAAATCCGCGGTTAAAAAATTATGCCGAGATTTGAATTTAGTGCGATTAACGCTTCGAAAAAGACGGAAAAGGGAACCGTCACCGCGGAAAGTGCATTTGCGGCCCGCAAGCATTTGCGCAGCCGGGGCCTGCACCCGACCGACATCCGGCAGGTCCGCATGGAAACGACCCAGAAGACCCTCAAGGATGTCTTTGCCCGGAGCGGCAAAAAAGACGTCGCCGGCTTTACCAAGGAACTGGCGACGATGCTCAACGCCGGCATCAAACTCACCGACGCCCTGAGCGTGCTGACGCTGCAGGTCAACAATCCCCATCTTCGCGCGGCGGTCACCGAAATCCGCGACCGGGTCGTCACCGGCGAATCGTTTGCCGACGCGATCAGCGAGTATGAACAGTATTTCGATGTTATTTACACCAGCATGGTCCGCGTCGGCGAGGTCACCGGAACGCTGGGGGACACCCTCTCGACGATTTCGGGATTTATGGATAAACGGCAGAAACTCGAAGCCAAAATGACCACCGTGATGATGTACCCGGCCATCCTGTTTCTGTTTTGTATCATTGTTGTGATGGTGATTACCGTTGTCGTGATCCCGCAGATTACTGAGCAGCTTCAGAAGACCGGTCAGGAGTTACCGTGGATCACAAATGTGATTATGGGTTTTTCGAATGTCATGCGAAGCTGGTGGGCCCTGGTGATTATTGCCGGCATTGCGACTCTGATATTTTTGTATAAACAGCTTGTCAAGACCGAAAAAGGCGCTTATCTTAGAGATAAATTGATTTTGGCCAGTCCGGGGTTCGGCAATCTGGTCAAACAGGAGATTGTCGCGCGGTTCACGTCAACGCTGGCCACCCTGCTGGGGTCCGGACTGTCGATGGCCGATTCGTTGCGGGTGGTTTCGCAGGTCACCGGCAATGTCATTATGACCAACGCGATCAAGCAGGCCCGGGAACGGATTTTGTCCGGTGCCGATATCACGACCCCGCTGCGTGAAAGCGGCGTGATCAATCCGGCCATCGCTCACATGGTCGCCATCGGCGAAAAAAGCGGCGAGCTCGAACAGATGCTGAACATGATCAGTGAAAATCTTGAATCGGATTCGGATCTGCGTGTCGAACGGTTCAGCCGGGTGATCGAACCGGTCATTATTATCTTTATGGCCGGCATCATCGGCATTATCGCCTATGCGACACTGCTGCCGCTGTTCAAGTTCTCTGTAACACAATTTTAATCATACATGAATGATAA
The DNA here is from genome assembly GCA_029858345.1 of Phycisphaerae bacterium. Taxonomy (GTDB): domain Bacteria; phylum Planctomycetota; class Phycisphaerae; order Sedimentisphaerales; family Anaerohalosphaeraceae; genus 4572-13. The sequence continues at coordinate 15,590 of JAOUFG010000001.1, read as the reverse complement.
ATAAGAAAGGAACGATTTTATGAAAAAGCAACATCATAAACTACAGGGTTTTACGTTGGTCGAATTGATGGCCGTACTGCTGATTATTGCGCTGCTGGCCGGTCTGGCCGCAAGCAACTTCATGAGCCAGATCGACAAAGCCAAGGTCAAAACCACCAAGGCCGACCTGGTCACATTACGTAATGCCGTCATGACGTTCAAAATGGATACCGGCTATTACCCCAGTGAAGAAGCAGGCCTGGAGGAACTGGTTGTCCAACCGATGGATCTGGATGGCTGGGCACCCGGCGGATACCTTCAGGAAACCGTTGTCCCTCAGGATGCCTGGAAAAACGAGTTTGTGTACCTGCTCAATCCCGAAAGCGGCAAGCCCTTTGTGATTATCAGTTATGGCGCCGACGGCAAAGAGGGCGGCGAAGGATACGATGCGGATATCTACAGTGACAATCTGGAAGGTACCGGCAGTGGAACGATCCCCGGTGGCGCAGAAGCCGTATATGAATAAGCATCGGGATTCTTCCGCCGGCTTTGTCTTGGTCGAGATGCTGATGGTCGTGGGCCTGATCGGCCTGATGACCGGCATTGCGATGCTCAGTTTCGGTTCCATGTGGGGCAACCTGCGGTTTAAGCGTCAGGCCGAGGACTTGGTCAACGTTTTCCAGATGGCCTACAACGGCTCTGTCGAAACCAGCCGCCGTTACGCTGTGATTCTTGACTTTGCGGGACAGGGATTTGTCCTGCGCGAGTACAAGTCGCTGGATTTGACGGCCATGGACCCGGAGGAGGCCATTCTTCAGACTGGCTATTTCAGCAAGGACCTGACGATTGACTACGTGGTCTATGACGATTTGGATGACACCCGGGATTGGGAAAATGTGAGCGAGGCCCGTTTTTTAGCGGGGCACGCCGGCTGGCAATACGGCGGCATCGTTATCCTTCTGGACGATGACGGAATGCCCTGGACGCTTGTCATCCATCGGTTTGCCCGGCCGGTGGAGCTTTTGAAAGGCGAGTGGGATTTGGATTCACTGGGAATGCTCCCGCAGGATACAGAAGATGTGCGATTTTAAGAACAATTTGTTCAGGACAGGTTCAGACAGACGGGCGTTCACCCTGATCGAGGTGGCGACAGCCCTGATGCTGTTGGGAATCATCATCGGTGCGGTCATGACGCTGATGAACCGCTATGTGGAGGCGGTTATAGATATGCAGCTTCGCGAGCAGGCCTTTGAGATCGCTCGCGGCAACATGGAAACCCTCCTGGCCGAGTCAAAACTGTCCGATACCAGCGAGTATGGAACCAGTGAGACCTATCCGGATATTGAATGGGAAACCGTGGTTGAACCGTTTTATGAGCCGGTTACGAACCAGATGTGGATACGTGCGGTCTGTTCAGCGGGATTCAAAGACAGCAAAGGCGAATTTCAGGATATCGAGCTGGAACACTGGATCACCAACCTGACGGCGGCACAGGTCAAGCAGATCCTGGCACAGCAGAAGGTCGAATCCGAATATATGGACCTGCTCAATGGCGGGGAGGATTCGGTCATACAGGAAACCACAACGGCGTATCTGGAAGAACGAGGATTGGATGCCGATGCTTATAAACGATTGATCGAACAGCAGCGACGGAAAAAACTTGAATATATCACCGAAAAGGGATTTGACGGGTACGAAGAATTTGTTGAAACACTGAAGGCCGAAGAGAACAAGTTTCTTGAAGACCTTGGGATGGATTTCGACGGCTACAATGAATTTGCGGCAACCTATGTTCCGCAAAGTACTTTCACTGACGATCCGATTTCCACAGATCCCGACACGGATATGGGGCCGGGTAATGATGGCGAGCCGGGAACAGCCAATGAGCCGGACAACCAAAATCCAACGGATTACGGAATTGATTGGAGTCAAATACCTCCGGAACTGGTACCGTTGATCGAGCAGCTATTGGGGGTTAAAAAACCTTAGAATGAACGACTGTAAAAGAAAATCTGAAAGTGCGTTTACGCTCATCGAGACGATTGTGGTCGTGATGCTGTCGGCGATGGTGCTGGTCGCGGTTTTGGGCATTTATAATCGGGTGCGTGCCAGCGCCGTTACCATCATAGACCGGCTTCAGCAAAACCGTCTCCAGACAGAGATTCTGCAGAAAATCGCCGAAGATATCGACCGCCTCGCCGCGCCGGGATTCGACGCGACGATCAATTTTCAAAACAAACTCAATAACGGGTATCACTCGGCCCGATTAATCCTGGAAAACAGTTATTACGGAACCGACGAAAAGACAAAATCCGACAAGAAAGATACATTTGAGCGGGTTGAATGGGTTACGGATTATGATATGGATACTGATACACTAAAACTGTATCGGATGCACACAGGCCTGAATGCCGAAGACAAACTTCTCGGACAGACCTCCGATTCCGCTTCCAATAAGGAACAGTATATTCCCGTGGCAGACGGCGTTACGCTCTTTGAAGTCAAGGCCCAGCAGGGCGAAACCGTCCTCGGTGCCTGGACTTCCGAGACATTGCCCAAGGCGGTTCGGGTGGGGCTTTCGTTTGCCCCGCATCAGGAATTGGCGGACGGCAGCATCGGGGTTCCCGACGAGCAGGTCTTCTACCGGACGATTGCGATCGACCGGACCCGGCGGATTCCATATCAGTTTGTCAAAAAGAAATTCGATCTTCCGGAAGAAGACCCCAATGCGTTGTCGCAGGACCCCAATGGATTGCCGAAACTGTTCGATGAAAATACTGAGATGCCGATTGACAATGAAAATTAAGAAAACAACCTCAATGAGCCCGGCGGGCTTTATTCTGCTGGTGACCATGATCGTCTTAGTGGTACTGACGACGCTGGCCGCGGGGCTGTCGGCGCATCTGTCCCTTGCCCAACGCCGCCAGCAGTATCGGATCGAATATCAGCGTTCTCGATACGGCGTGGATTCCGCGATGAAGTATATACTGTCTGTATTGCCCACCCGAAATTTCACCCTTCTCGAAAGCCGGCTGGAACAGCCGGACTTTTCCGATTTGTTTTGGATGAACGAGATCGAATATGCGGAGTTTATCGCGGCCTGGGCCGAAACCGCTACGGATGAACAGATCGAAGGCGTTTTGAAGGAGGGGGCTTCGCTGACAACACCGGTGTCCCTCAGCGATGCGGAGATGGCATCCCGGCTGACGTTCTTGTTTGGCGGCGGTTCAGATGCGGATGAGATGGGAATGGATGCATACAATACAGGCGAGCAACTCTATCTGGTCGAACTGGACCCCAACGATGTGGTTGTTCCCGGACCCTATGGGGCGCCGTGGCCGTATGCGGCCGAGCCGATCCATCTGGAGATGGGCCCCTGCAAGGTGACGATTACGATCGAAGATGAAAATGCTAAAATGCCCTTGAGTTGGCTCGTGACAAGTTCCGAAGACGCCAACAAGCGAGCCGAAAATGCGTTAAAAACATTTTGTGAATGGATGTCATGGAACTCGGATCAACTTCGCGAGATGGAGACACAAGTCCGGGACGCCATGGATAAGATCGCCGAAAAGAAAACGTTTAAGCTCAACCCCAGTCCGATTCTGCTCAGGACGGCAACGAAACGCACCGCCAGCACCCAGGCGAGAGCCTTACGGGCCCGACAAGCATCTCAGCGAAGGAGAACGGCGACGACCTCCCGAACGGTCCAGCAGGTCACCACTCAACAGCGTCCGGCGATCGCCCATACGACGGATTTTGCGAAACTGTTTCACAGTTCGCTGCTCAATCGTGAAATTCTGGCCCGGCCTTTGCCGGATACCGGCGAAAGAATGGAAAGCCCCCTGAAGTATCTGTCCCTGTGGGGGGCACAGCGGGTCAATATCAATACCGCGCCGCGGAACGTGCTTGAAGCGGCGTTTTCACTGGCAATCGATGCCTTTGACCTTCCGGAGTTTACGCAGGAAGTGATCGAAAAAAGAAAAGAAAAGCCGCTGGCGTCTATTGACGAATTGGCGAAATTGGGCGGGCTGGATACGGAGACGATGAATAATCTCAAAAATTATTTGACAACGACCAGCACCTTCTTTCAGATACACGTAACCAGCCAAAGCGGCAATGCCAGCAGTTCAGCGGTGGCAACGGTTGTCAAAGAGGGCAATAATGTCCAGCAGCTTGTTATCTTGTATGAACAATAATTCCAAAGAGGTTACGAACAGGAGTTGATACTGTGAATGAAAATGGAAGCGTAGGACTGTTTCTTTCAAGAAACAAAGCGGTGGCGGTCTGGGTCTCTGCCGGTTCCGAGCCCGCTGTGCTGCATACAATGAATATCACACCCGCTGAAGATGAACCGTCAACCATTGCCGTGCAGGCCGCACGCGCCGCTGCCCGGGCCGGTTTTGACTTTGATGAGGTGTTCATTGCGATTGATTGCGGATACTATACGCAGTATAAGCTGCGCTCGGAGTTTAATGATTATAATCAGGTGGAAAGCACCATCAAATTTGACGCCGAAGAGGCCGCCGCGACCGACGCCATGAATCTGGCGGTGGCGTTCGATATTACCGGAAAGAATCAAATCGGCTCGGAAGTAACGGTTTACACCGCCGATCGTCAGTCGCTCACGGATATCCTCCTGGATGTGCAGGAGGGAACCCTGGACCCCAGCCTGATCGAGCCGGACGGCGTTTGTCTGGCAAGGGCATTATCCCATGACCCGCGGTTGGCCGGACGCACCGATATGGTGTTTGTCGTTTTGTCTTCGTCCAACTGTTATATGATTCGGCCGCAGACCGATTTTGCCCCGACGGTTCGGACGTTTCTGATTGGCGCGGGGCAAAATGTAACGAACATCCTTTCGCGTGAGCTTATGCTTGCGGCCGGTTCCACTGACCCCGAAAAGCCCATAAAATCGGTTGTAATGATGGGATGTGTTGATGCGATTGACAAGGAACTGCTGGCCCAGCGCAGCGGTCTGGAAGTGGTGATTGAACAGCCCGACAAAGAGATTGCCCATACCGCAGCCATCGAAGAGGGCATTGCCTGCCACGAGTTGATGATTGCCTATGGCGCGGCACTGGCCGCCAAAACCCGCGGCCACAAAACGGACTTTCGCCGGGATTTTATGCCCTATCAGGGTCGTCGCAAAATCCTCGAAGGCAGTTTACGGCTCATTGGAATATCCGTGGCCATTCTGCTGCTGACCGTGGCGGTCTTCTTCCAGCTAAAGACGTTTCGGATGAACCGTGAAACCGCCAAATTACAGGCGAAATTGCTTTCGGAGCATAAAGTGGTGACGTACGGAAAATCCCCCCCTCGCGGGATGTCGGTTGTTTCAAGTCTGAGTCGGGAATTAGCACGCGCCAAACAAATGGAAGCCGGCATGGGACCCGGCGACGACAAATCCGTCCCCGCCAAGCTGACATTCTTCCTTGACGCGGTGAACAAGACGCCAAAAAACGTCGATGTCAACATCAGGCAGGTTACGGTGACCGAACGTTCGATGAAGGTGGTTGGCGATACCAACTCCCGCTCAGCGACAGAGACGCTTTTCAATCAGGTCAAAAAGCATCCGAGAATCACAATGAACGGAGAAACCATGAGGTCTTCAGCGGACAATCGTGATGCCTTTCAATTCAATGTGGAACCGAAAAAAACCGGAGGGACACGAAGATGAAAGAGAAAATCGATCTTAAAGACCCGAATGTGTACTATATTCTCGTTCCGGTGCTGGCCGCGATATGGGCGGTTACGGCCGGGGTGGTGTTTTATCCCAAATCAGTCAAGGCTTGGGGTGATAGCGAAACCGAATATACAAAAGCCAAAGCCCTGATGGATCAACTGGTAACCTTGCAGCCGGAGCGGCTGGCGTATAAAGTGGATGAAAATGCCGAATCCGAAGATTTCGATTTTACCAAAACCATTAATGAGTTTGCCGGGGCCCTTTCAATTCCGCCTTCAAATTACAACCTGACCGTCAGAAGCGAAGCCAACCGGGCTGGACGTAAAACGCGGTCGGCATCAATTTCGATCAAGGCCATTGATATTGAGAAGTTGGCGCAGTTTCTTTCCGCATTGCTGCTGCGATGGCCGGATTTGAAGTGTGACACCTTGAGTTTCAGCAAGATCAAAGACGCCAAAAATAACTGGCAGGCGGATATCTCGCTGACATACTTTTATTAACGGGCTGACAAACCATTCCAAATAAAGAAGATCGACTCAAAGCAGGGGTTTCTGTTCCAAAAATCCGCTTCCGGTATGTTTTCTTGACGTTTGACCTGTTTTCTGGGATACTATTTCGCTGATGATGAGTAAAAAAGTGGTCATTTTAGGTTCGACGGGGTCCATCGGGCGCAATGCGCTGCAGGTCATTGATGCGCTGGGTGCCGAGTACGAAGTCATTGCACTCAGTGCCCACACCAAGCTGGACCGGCTGGCCGAGCAGGCCGAAAAGTACAAGCCCCGATATATCGCCATTACAGATACGACTTCAATGCACACCCGCGAAAAGACATTTTCCGGCTATTCGGGTTCGGTATTATCGGGCCCGGACAGTTTGGTTGAACTGGCTGCGTTAGATGAGGCGGATATCATCGTCTGCGCGGTCGTGGGCGCCGCGGGGCTTCCGGCGGCACTGGCGGCCGCACAAGCCGGCAAAATCGTCGCCATTGCCAACAAGGAACCGCTGGTGATCGCCGGGGAGTTATTGACTGCCGCGGCCCGTCAAAGCGGGGCCAGATTACTGCCCATCGACAGCGAACACTCCGCCGTTTTTCAGGCCATGCAGGCCGGCAGCCCAAACGAAGTGCGAAAGATCATCCTGACCGCTTCCGGCGGGCCGTTCAGAAACGCCACGCTCGAAGCGATGAACAATGCCACCGTCCAACAGGCCCTGAATCATCCCACATGGAACATGGGGCCGAAGATTACCATTGATTCGGCAACCATGATGAACAAGGCGTTGGAAATCATCGAAGCTCTCTGGCTATTCGATTTGCCGGTCGACAAGATCGACGTCCTCATCCACCCGGAGTCCGTGGTGCATTCCATGGTCGAATTTATCGACGGCTCCGTCATCGCCCAACTCGGCACGCCGGATATGAAAGTACCGATTCAGTACGCCCTGACCTACCCGCAGCGGCGAAAGGGCATTTCCGAGGGTCTCCAACTTCATAAACTGGGCCAGTTGAATTTCCAGACGCCGGACCTCAACCATTTCAGGGCACTGGCATTGGGTTTTGAAGTTGCCAAAACATCCGGCTCGGCGCCGGTCGTTTTTAACGCCGCCAACGAAGCGGCCGTGGAAGCGTTTTTGAATGGCCGGATTCGCTTCGGCCGAATTGTAGAACTGATCGACGGTTGCCTGAATGCCCATTCGAGCCAGGCCCATCTGACATTGGAAGAACTGTTAGAGATCGATGCATGGGCACGGCGACACGTTGCGGCCCGCCTTGATCGCGGTACAGCCGTTATGAACGAAAAACAGATAACACAGAGGTAAATATGACAGAGCAGGAAAAGACAGAACAGCAGGATTCGACACAACAGCAGACATCTCCAAAGGACCAAACGAGGCAACTGATTATCTTTGCCGCGATTTTATGTTTCGCGGCACTGTGGGGATTCCAGAACCCCCGACCGGCCCTCCGCGTGATAGCGGTTCTTCTGGGCTTTGGCGGCATCATCATGATTCACGAATTCGGGCATTTTATTGTGGCCAAACTCGGCGGCATCAAGGTCGAGGCCTTTTCCATCGGCATGGGGCCGATAGTGCTGGGCATTCGTAAACTCAAAGAGGGTTGGCGCGTGCGTGTGCTTCCGAAAATCGGCGAGCCCCAGCAGGTCGAAGAGGGCGACAATGAAACCGAATACCAGATTGCCCTGTTGCCGATAGGCGGATTTGTCAAAATGCTCGGCCAGTCCGATACCGGCGCGGCCGACGCCAGCGAGGACCCCCGCTCCTATTCAAATCGCCCCATCAGTGTGCGGATTGCGACTGTGGCCGCTGGCGTTGTTTTTAATGCCATCGGTGCGGTCATTATTTTTATGATTCTTTTTACCAACGGCATCGACCTCAAGCCCGCAGTCGTAGGGCATATCATCCATAATTCACCTGCCTATGATGCGGGTCTCAAAGAGGGCGACAATATTGTTGAAGTCAACGGAAAGCGGTTTATCGATTTTGAATCGGTCATTCTGGCGCCGGCGTTGTCGGAACCGGGCGAGCCGATTTCTTTTGTGGTTCAGCATGCCGATGGAACAGAAGAGACGTTTGAAGTGATTGCAGACAGGCCCGATGGAGACGAATCGAAATTGCGTTATACGGGAATATCTCCGGGATCAACATTGAAGATTCCCGAACTCATTCGCGATCCGAATGAAATTGAAAAACTGTATGCAAATACCGGCCTGCGTCCCGGTGATGAAGTCAAAGCGTTGAATGGGCAGTCGGTACAGACACCGTTCGAATATGCACAGTTGGAATCTCGAACATTCCAAAAAGAGGTCACTTTGAGAGTTCTGAGGCACTGGCCGCCGGATGGTGAACAGGAAACGATGGTGGATGTCAGCTTTCCTGTCTTCGTAGGCCCGGTGGTTGAGAATTTCCGAAATGAGCACGATTTGGCGCATTTTTCCTCGTTGGTGCCGCGGTTAAAAGTTGCGGCGGTTTCGCAGCCCGGTCGCGTGCAGCATTTTGTGAAATGGTTCCGAACCGCTGTTTTACGCCGGACGCCGAGGGCATTTATCAGTGACTTGCTGAAGGAGGGCGATGTCATTGTGAAAGTCGGGGATGTTGAGTTTCCTAACTACAAGCAGCTTCGTGAGTTGACGAATCAACACAAAGATAAGGATCTGCCGGTAAGTGTTCTTCGGAAAAATGACTCCGGTGTTGAGCAACGCGTGGATCTGATGGTTCATCCCAAAACCGGTGTTGGCAGCGAGCGTGTCATGGTTGGGTTCAGCCCCGAGTTGGATATGGACAGTAACGTTGTGTCACAAGTAATTTCGGTGTCCGGTCATACGGTGATTCCGGATGTCTCGGCGGGAGCTTCGATCGTGGCGGTGGACGGTCAGCCGGTCAGTAATTTTTATGAGATTGCGACATTGCTGCAAAACAATGCTGGCCAAAAAGTCAGCATTGACTATGTCCATGACGGCCGGGCCGGCGGAACCGCTCTTGTGGTTCTTGAGCATGAACCCGTTCATGCTCAGGCCCAAATTCTGGTGGGTGTACCATTTGACGACCTGACGACCGAGTTCAAGTATTCCAATCCTGTTCAAGCAACCAAAATGGGTGTCAAAAAGGCATGGCAGTTTGTTCTGCGCAGCTATGTGACCTTGCTTCGCTTGTTCCAGGGCTCGGTTCCGGTGAAGGCATTAAGCGGTCCGGTGGGTATTATTTCGATGACCTACCAGTTCGCCGGAACAACGGCGGCATATTATTTCTATTTCCTCGGCCTGATCAGTTCCTGCTTGGCCGTAATGAATCTGCTGCCGCTGCCGGTTCTCGATGGCGGACATATTGTCTTTTTGATCATCGAAAAAATCACCGGCAAACCGGTCCATGAGAAAATCCTGGTGCCGATTATGTATATCGGTTTGGCATTGCTGCTGGGGTTGGTGCTGGTGGTTACGTATTTCGATATAATCCGTATATTCTTCAGTCCATAAAATTCGCCGGAAGTATGTGAATGAAAATCAGTGTGGTCATCCCGGTCTACAATGCCGAAAAACATATCGCACGGGCGATTGAAAGCGTGCTGGCGCAGACCCGGCCGGCCGAGGAGATCATCGTTGTTGATGACGGTTCGACGGATGCCACAGCAGAGGTGGTGCGTTCATTCGGCGACAAGGTCATCTTGATTCAGCAGCCAAACGCCGGCGTCAGCGTCGCGCGAAATAAGGGCATTGAGCGTGCCTCGGGCGATTGGATTGCCTTTTTGGATTCTGACGATGAATGGCTTCCCGAAAAACTCAAACTCCAATCCGAACACCTAAGCCGCAATCCCGACCTGAAATGGACGTATGCAAATTTTCATCAAAAACTGTCCAGCTCTGATCGGTTGCAACTGGCACACATGTCCGGAAAGATTAGTATGTTGCTTAAGGGGCGGGAGTATTTTGAGGATTATTTGCAGAGTTATGTCAACTACGCTTACGCCTGGACCTGTACGCTCATGATTCATCGGTCCGTATTTGATTCGGTTGGTCTGTTTAAGCCCGGCATGAAGCGGGCACAGGATACCGACCTGTGGTTTCGTGTTGCCTACCAGTTTCCCCGAGTCGGCTATGTGCCGGAACCGCTGGCGATTTATCATCTTGATACGGTCGGCAGTTCAACGAAGATCAATGACAGCGCCGATTTCATGATTGATTTGGTACGTCGCCACGAGGAACTTTCAATAAAATATAACCGTGACGAAGCTTTCCGCCCCTGTATCGCGCAGATGGTTCAGGCTCGGATTCGTCAATTTGAAAAGCAGCGCCGTCGAAAAGATGTGGCGAAGTTAATGGATCTATTTAATGTTTATCTGCCAGGACGGTTTTGCAGGGAGATGCAATTTCGCTTGGCGATTCCCTTTTTCGGGCCGATGATTGCTAAGACGGTCCATTGGCTAAAGGAAAAAAGAAAACGATGAAAATCAGTGCCGTCATACCGGCCTACAATGCCGAAAAACATATCGCACGGGCGATAGACAGCGTTTTGGCGCAAACGCGTCCGGCCGACGAGGTAATTGTTGTTGACGACGGTTCGACCGATGCTACCGCCGAGGTTGTGCGTTCATATGGCGAAAAAACAACTCTGATCCGACAGGAAAACGCCGGCGTCAGCGTCGCCCGTAACGTTGGCATTGAGGCCGCAACCGGAGAGTGGATCTCGCTTCTGGACTGCGATGATGAATGGCTGCCGGAAAAGCTCTACTTACAGTCCGAACACCTGGCGCGACATCCTGACCTGAAATGGACCACCGGCAACTACTATCGCTGTCATTGTGAGAAGGGCCATGAGCACATACGGAGTTTGTCCGAGGCCAAAAGTGTGCAATTGAGAGCGCAGGCCGAATCCGACGAAATCTTTGACGATTATCTGGCAACCTATTCAGCGGGAGGCAGCGGACATACGGGCTCGATGCTGATTCGTAAAGATTTACTTGTCGCGGCGGGGCTGTTTTTGCCGGGGCAGAAACGCATGAATGACATTGATATGTGGTTTCGCATTGCGTATATCCAGCCGCGGTTTGGATTTATCTTTGAGCCGTTGGCGGTGTATCATCTGGGCGTGGAAAACAGCATTGTCAAGATCCATACGGATTGGATGTTGATTGAGGAGTTTCTGGACCGGCATTTTGAACTTGCACAAAAAGCCGACAGAGCGGAGGCGTTTCGGCCGTGTGCAGGTATTTTGCTCAGTTACTGGATGCGAATTCTGATGACGAATAACAATGGCACCGGTATTCGACGTTTGATTCAACAGTACGGCGACTTGCTGAAACCCAGTTTCCGCGCCTCCTGTTATGTCGGTTCTTTCTGTCCGCCCCTTTGGAACGCCAAAGAAAAAATTAAAAAACAAATCCGGAACCGTTGATAAATCAAATTATTAATGTGATGACTGATGACACAAAAGACAAACGAATACTCTATGTGACAAGAGCATTGACTGCTCCCCCTCATGCCGGATGTATGATTCGAGCGTTGAATACCTGCCGGCAGCTGAAAAAATATGGTCAGGTCACGATGCTTGCAGCTTCACAGGCGTTTCATCAGGATTCGGTTTTGCTGTGCCAAAAAGAGTTTGAACAATTTCATCAGGTTCATTTAAAGCCCTATTGTGAATACCCTTTTTCTTTAGGTAACTTTTTTCTGAAATGGCATATGCATTGGCCCCGAAGCCGTGGGATTCAGGCCAGTCAATCGGACCAGGCGTTTTTCATGGAGCTTGTAAAAAAACATGACATCGTTTGGTTTCATACTCTTGGGGCTTCCGAGCCATTCGATATCAATCAATTATCCAATTCTGTAATGGATCTGGATGATTTAAATCAGTTCAAATATAAACAACTGGCTCAGGTGCAGCCGACATTGCGTTTAAGACTTTCCGCAAAGATTCGGGCATATAAGTGGAATAAGCTTGAACGATCTGTTTTTAAGCAATATAAACGAATCGTTGTTTGCAGTGAAGAAGATAAGGCATATTTAAATGGCGGCGATGAAACCTGTATTATTCCAAATGGTTACATCCAGCCCGATACACCTCCGGAGTGGACAGAACCGGATCCATTAAGAATAGGTTTTATTGGATTGTTATCTTATGGGCCTAACCGTGATGGTCTCATCTGGTTTCGTGATGCGGTCTGGCCGATCATTCGCCAGCAGAAACCTGAGATGCGTTTGCGAATTATCGGCTCGCTGCCGCCGGAAAAGTATTATGTAAAAGCCGATGGTTTCGAGTATCTCGGATATGTCGAAGATACGACCGAGGAAATGCAAAGTTGGTCCGCGATTGTTGTTCCCATTCCCTATGGCGGTGGTACGCGGATCAAGATACTGGATGCTTTCAGTAAGAAATGTCCTGTTATCGCAACGCCTGTCGGTGCGTATGGGATACAGGGGACGCATCGTGAACATCTGTTGGTGACAGAAAGTCCCGACGAGTTTGCCAAATGCTGTCTTGACCTGTCGAACCTACCGGAGCAAGGGAAGTCGTTGGCCGAGGCAGGATGGAAGCTCTTTCAGGAAAAATATTCGTGGGATGTGATCGGGAAGTCAATTCGTGATATTGTATCAAAAGTTGTCGGTTAAGGGGCTGTATGGACAGTAAAAACACAGCAAACTCTATAACAATCAGTGCGGTCATTCCGGCGTACAATGCGGAAAAGTATATCGCCCGCGCGATTGACAGTGTTCTGGCGCAGACACGACCGGTCGATGAGATCATTGTTATTGATGACGGCTCCAGTGACAAAACCGCCGACATCGTCCGCTCCTACGGCGACAAAGTCAAACTGATATCCCAGCCCAATGCCGGCGTCAGCGCCGCCCGCAATACGGGCGTTCTCGCCGCAACCGGCGACTGGGTCGCCTTTCTCGACGCCGACGACGAATGGCTGCCGCGGAAGATCGAGCTGCAAACGGCTAATCTGAAGAAACACCCCGAACTGGTCTGGACCACCGGAAACTATGATGAGTGTCTGTGTGATGAAAACCGCCGCGCCCCTCAATATCCTCCGCAAAAAATCAGAAAACTTTTAAAAGATAACGACTATTTTGATTCCTACTTTACAGCGTGGCGATATTCATTATGGGGGTGTTCGGATGTGCAGATGGTACGTCGTGATGTTCTCATTAAGGCGGGTTTGTTTCCTGTGGGACAAAAAATCGCTGAAGACATTGATACATGGCTAAGAGTGGCCTATTTGCATCCCAAAGTTGGCTTTATTGCCGAACCTCTGGCCATTTATCATTTTGATAATCCACAAAGCGGGCAACTATTACATGGTCATAAACAATCCCATGCCGCTTTTATCCAGAGACACTATGGATTAGCTTGTCAGCAGGGAATGCTTGATCAATTTAAGCCAGCTGCGGCGTTTACGATGCGTCTCTGGATTCGGGGGATGCTTTTTTCCGGGAATAAAGACGAGATACGCCAACTGCTGAATCGGTTTCCGGAATTGTTCTCCGCCGGCTATCGCGTGGCTGTCTATGGCTTAACGGTCTTTCCTTCATTGACCGTACGGGTACTGCATCTGCTGTCAAAGGTTATTCGTGTTCTGAAATTACGCCGCCGGGTAACCCGTCGCCCGCCAAAGGGGGGGAGATGATGCGGTTTTGTATTATTCTCGGAGCCATGAAAGCCGGGACCACCAGTTTGTTTCATTACCTTGCTCAACATCCGGAAATCTCTCCATGCAAAGAAAAAGAACCCAGCTTCTTTGTGCATCATTACAGCAAGGGGCTTGAGTACTATTTAAAGTTGTGGCCCGCAGAAGATATTGAGACAAAAGTCCTTCTGGAGGCGTCCGTCAATTACACCAAATGTTTTTCCTTTCCCCAGGCCAGCGAAAATCTTCTCGATTTTACACAAAAATACGATGTTTCAATGAAGTATATCTATGTTATGCGCAATCCGATTGACAGATTGGTTTCACAATACACCTATTCTTTTGCCCGCTGGACGAGCGATTCACTTCAGCAGCGCATCGAACACGGGCATATTATCGATGTATCCCGGTATGCCCATCAGTTGGACCAGTATTACTCCAGGTTCGATCCCGATCATTTTTTACTGCTCGATTTTGACGACCTGATAAGAAAGCCGGATGAGGTCTTAAAGAAAGTCTGTGAACACCTTCATATTGACGCCGGTTTTCGCTTTTCGGATTTGGAACAGGTATACAATAAAAGCGAAGGCACTGTGATTACGCGGCCGATTGAGAAAGTGTATAAACAATATCCTGTCGTTAAATCTTTTGCCGGGTTATTTTCCAAAAGCTTTAAGGGACATTTATCAAAACTTGTCTTTCGTAAAAGAATAACCCGAAAATTCAAGTTGTCTGAGGATAAAAGAAGATATGTTTATGGTCATCTAAAGGACGACATGAAAGTATTGAAGGAAAAATACGGTGTGAATGTCGAAAAGTGGGGGTTTTAAGCAATCCGGTTTACGGATGGTTGTCGTTCCACCAGTACCGGTGGACCGGATACCCGTCAGCCCCGATTTCCCAGAAGTCCCTGTACGCAATCCATTCTACATGCCCGTCGAATAGCCCCACGTTGCACCCGCCCCGATGGATTTTCGGCTGGGCGAAATTATAGGGGCCTAATCCTGCGGCAATAACACCGCCGCGAGAGTCGTTCTGTCCATCCCCGTCATAATCCGTATCCCAAGGCCATTGAAGGGGTTCAAAAACCTGATCCCGTCGTGCGTCCAGCATCATCAAATAATTTGCAGGAAGATGGATAGATGTTATTCTAAAAGGATCGGCCATTTTCGTTAAGTTGGTACCATCCCATTTATCCAAGTAAGTAAAAGGTGCTCTTTCGGGATAAAATCTACTGTAGTAAACGCCAACCCAGACGGATTTTTCTCCCCAGTTGGCCTTTGACATTGGACAACGACGACTTTTCCCATAATCTTTACCCCAATACCCACGATATTCTCCCGTCAAATAGGGGGCTAAGCGATTGTAATAATATGTTTCAGGATCCAGAGCGTTACAGCCGTTGGTTGAGTCGCTGGTGTCGGCAAAAGGCGTTAAAATATTATCATGATCGGCAGTATAAGCTAAAGTAGCCAGTGTCCACTGCTTCATCAGTGAAGCACAGATGACCTGTTTGGCAGACAGTTTGGCGCTGTTCAGGGCTGGCAAAATCACAGCCAGAAGCACCACGATGACGGCGATGACCACCAGCAGTTCCAGGAGCGTAAACCCTTTAACTTCCAATTTTTCAGGAAGCATCCTCATCTCAAATCCTTCTGCAATTAGGGTGTTCGCTTGAAATAGTGTTATATTTCAAGGAACTTTTTGGATTTGTCCGATAACAGTGGCATGGTTTAACTGTTTTTTTAGGAGTACTTACCATGCCAGCAAAACTGATTGACCAAACGG